>CALAED010000733.1 GCA_937891035.1 uncultured Thermomonosporaceae bacterium
GTGATCGGCCGTTCCGTGTTGGGCCGTACCGTCAGGCACGGCACTCCCAAGATAGTGGTCTCCTCCTGGATGCCACCGGAGTCCGTCACTATCGCGGCCGCCCCCCGGACCGCGGCGATGAAGTCGATGTAGCCGAGCGGGTCGAGGACGCGCACCCGCGGGTGGTCGTCGAGGCCCGCCGCCATCAGCACCGGGCGGCCACGCGGGTGCAGCGGGATGATCAGGTCGGCCAGATCCGCGATCTCGTGCAGCCGGCGCACCAGCTCGCCCGCGATGCGGGGCGAGTCGACGTTGGCCGGTCGGTGCAAGGTGGCAAGCACGTAGCGGTCGGGCAACTCGTAGGCCGCCCTGACCCGCTCGCTGTCGAAGGTGTCGAGGTTCTTCAGCAGAGTGTCGATCATCGGGTTGCCGACGAAGTGCACCCGGTCGACCGGCACGCCCTCGTTGGCGAGGTGCCCGATCGCCTCCGGACTCGTGACGAAGCACAAGCTGGACAGCTGGTCGGTAAGCCTACGGTTGACCTCTTCAGGCATGGTCATGTCGAAGCTGCGGAGCCCGGCTTCGACATGTGCGACCGGAATGCCCATCTTGGCCGCAACGAGCGCGGCCGCGATCGTCGAGTTCACGTCGCCGTACACGATGACCAGGCCAGGTGAACGCTTCGTGAACTCCGGTTCAAGGCCGATCATGATGGCGGCGGTCTGTGCGGCATGGCTGCCGGAACCGACCTCGAGGTTGACGTCGGGCTCGGGCAACCCGAGCTCGCGGAAGAAGATCTCCGACATTCGTTCGTCGTAGTGCTGCCCGGTGTGGATGACCGTCTGCTCGGCGTCGCTGAGCGCGGAGATCACCGGAGCGGCCTTGACAAAGTTCGGTCGCGCACCGAGAACATGCACGATGGGCTGGAGCATTAATTTCCCTTCTGTTCATCGGAATCGTCTACGCTCGCCCGCCGTGTTTGAGACGAAGCGGCACCGAGCCAAAGTAATCGTCTATCCGGCGGGTCTGGCCTGGCGGCAGCTGCGCGACGATCCGCGCCGGGCCGGCCGGCTGGCGGTCCGGCTCGCGCTGCGCAACGCACCGGGGCGGCTGCGGCGGCGCCTGGGCCGGACGCGGCTGGGCGCGCTCACCACGCCGCGGCCACGCGATCCGCGCCGCGAGGCCGTCGACCTGCGCGTCTTGCTCGAGCTTCGCAGCCCACTCGGCGGGACCCGGCTCGGGAAGACACCCACCGGCGTGTCGCGGTCCCACCGCGAGACGGCTACCGGCGAGCGGCGGCCGGTCGAGACGGTCACCGGCGAGCGGCGGCCCGGCGAGCGGTTCCCGGTGCTGCATCTGGTGACCAACGCGCTGCCGTGCACGAACGCGGGCTACACCGTGCGCACGCACCAAATCGCGCTGGCGCAGCTGGCGGCGGGGCTGCGGCCGCACGTCGTGACCCGCCTCGGCTACCCCCTCGCCCAGGGCGTCGCGGACGCCCGGCCGACGGTGCGATACGAGGGCGTCGACTACCACCGGCTGATCCCGTGGCTGCCGCCGCGCGACCCGGCAGCGGCCGTGGCGACGGCGGCGGACCGGGCCGGCCGGCTCGTCACGGCGGTGCGGCCGCGGGTGTTGCACGCGGCGAGCAACCACCTCAACGCCGCGGTCGCCCTGGAGCTGCGCCGTCGGCACGACCTGCCGGTGGTGTACGAGGTGCGCGGCTTCCTGGAGGACTCGTGGCTCTCGCGCGCCGCCGCGAACACCCAGGACGCCGAGTTCTACCAGCTCAGCAGAGAGCTGGAGACCCGATGCATGGGGGCGGCCGACCACGTCATCACGCTCGGCACGGCGATGCGCGACGAGATCGCCGAACGCGGCATCGACCCCGCGAAGATCACCGTCGTGCCGAACGCCGTCGACGAGGCCTTCCTGCAGCCGTTGCCCGACGGCGGCGACCTGCGCACCCAGCTGGGCCTGGGCACCGACCGGGCCGTGGTTGGGCTCACCTCGTCCTTCTACGGCTACGAGGGCATCGACACGCTGATCGAGGCGGCGGCGCTGCTGCACGACCGCGGCACGCCCGTCCGGATGCTGCTGGTCGGCGACGGCCCAGAGCGTGGCGCACTGGAACGTCTGGCGGCCGACCGAGGGGTCGACGCCGTGTTCACCGGCCGCGTGCCGATGTCGTCCGTACGTCACTATCACGCCGTCCTAGACCTTTTTGCCGTTCCCCGCCGGGCCGACCGGGTATGTCAATTGGTGACGCCATTGAAGCCGCTAGAAGCTATGGCCGGAGGAGTCCCAGTAATAGCAAGTGATGTCAAGGCGCTCCGCGAAATTGTAGAACCTGACGTGTCCGGAGTGTTAACTCTTCCGGAAGACCGCGAAGCCTGGGCGAATTCCATGGAGTCACTCATTTACAGTCCGGAACGACGCCGGAAGATCGGACAGACGGCCCGGGAGTGGGTTCGGGCGGAGCGCACCTGGCGCGCCGTGACCGCTCGCTGCCTGACCGCCTATGAGAAGCTCGACCTAGGCTGACCGGCCCGCCCCGACGCCAGGGTCCGGCCCGGTCGGCGCGTCGCGAACAGGGGGATCATCAACGAGCGCCGGGCGTGCGGAGCGCCCCGAGCGCCGGGCAACAAGCGGGGAGCGTTGTGAGCGAACGCGCGGCGAAGCGCCCATCGGGCGCTCAGCGGGAAACAGGGCGAAGGGAGCCACCGTTGGATCTGGTGGTCATCGGGCTGGGATATGTGGGGCTTCCGCTGGTTCGCGAAGCCTGTCGGGCCGGGCTCCGGGTCGGCGGGCTCGACCGGGACGCCCGCGTCGTCGCCGGGCTCAAAGCGGGCGTCTCACACATCGACGACGTGTCCGACGCCGAGGTCGAACACATGCTCGCCGTCGGCTTCGTGCCGACCAGAGACGAGGCGCTCCTGGACGGCGCGCGGACCGTGGTGATCTGCGTCCCGACCCCGCTGTCCAGCGAGGGCGGGCCCGACCTGACCGCCGTGCGCGGCGCCAGCAAGGCCGTGGCCAGGCACGTGGGCCCCGGCACCCTCGTTGTGCTGGAGTCGACGACCTATCCGGGCACCACCGAAGAGGTCGTCCGCCCGGTGCTTGAGACCTCCGGTCTGATCGCCGGCGAGGACTTCCACCTGGCGTTCTCGCCGGAGCGGATCGACCCGGGCAACCCGGTCTACGGGGTGCACAACACACCCAAGATCGTCGGGGGGCTCACCCCCGCCTGCGCCTCCGCGGCGGCCGCTTTCTACGGCAAGTTCGTCGAGACGGTCGTGCAGGCCAAGGGCACGCGCGAGGCCGAGATGGCCAAGCTGCTCGAAAACACCTACCGGCATGTCAACATCGCCCTGGTCAACGAGATGGCGGTGTTCTGCCACGAGCTGGGCATCGACCTGTGGGACGCGATCGAGTGCGCCGCGACCAAGCCGTTCGGCTTTCAAGCGTTCCGCCCCGGCCCCGGCGTCGGCGGGCACTGCATCCCGATCGACCCCAACTACCTGTCGTACAAGGTCCGTTCACTCGGCTACCCGTTCCGGTTCGTCGAGCTGGCCCAAGAGATCAACGACCGGATGCCGCGCTATGTCGTGGAACGGGTCCAGCAACTGCTCAACCGCGAAGGCCGGGCGCTCAAAGGCGCGAAGATCCTCATCCTGGGCGTGACCTACAAGGCCGACATCGCCGACCAGCGCGAGTCGCCCGCCCGCCCGGTGGCGCGCCGGCTGCTGCGGCTCGGCGCCGAGCTCGCCTACCACGACCCGTTCGTCCGGAGCTGGGAGGTGGACGGCATGGCCGTGGCGCACGCCGGCGACGACGTGCCGGCCGCGCTGCGCACCGCCGACCTGGCGATCGTGCTGGCCGGGCACAGCGCCTACGACACCGAGACGCTCGCCACGCACGCCCGGTTGGTCTTCGATACGCGTGGCCTTACCAGAAAAATGACCGGCCAGACGATAGAGCTGCTCTGAATCGCAGCGAGCCCCGAGTGGCCCAGGAGCGTACATCTGATGGCCAAGTGGAATTCACCGGCGATTTTTCGGGCCGGAGCAGGATGTCTTTTGGTGTATTATCGCTGTCTTCCGGCGATGCGGAGGAGGGCAGGGGGCGCTTTCCGCGCATTTCCGGAGAGAGACCAAATATGAGAATTTGCGTCTGCACCGTGGTTCACCATCCTGAGGACGCGAGGATTCTGCACCGGCAGATTCGTGCACTCCTCGACGCGGGCCACGAGGTCACATATATCGCACCGTTTCGCGCCTGCAACGTGACACCGTGGACCAGCGTCACGCCGGTCGACGTGCCGCGCGCGACGGGCCGGCGCCGGCTGCGCTCACTGCGCGCCGCCCGGGCCGCGCTCACCCGCCACGCCCCGTACGCCGACGTGGTGCTCCTGCACGACCCGGAGCTGCTGCTCGCCCTTCCGCGCGGCCTGCGCCGCGACCGGCAGGGGCACGCGGGATTCGGCGACCAGACCCATCCGGTCGTCGTCTGGGACGTCCACGAGGACACGGCCGCCGCGCTGACGGCGAAGGGCTGGCTGCCGCGCCCGCTGCGCCCGCTGCTGCGCCCCTACGTGCGTGGCCTGGAGGCGCGGGCCGAGCGGCGCTACCGGCTGCTGCTGGCCGAGACCGGCTATCGCGAGCGCTTCACCGGCGACCACCCGGTGGTGCCCAACACCACCTACGTCCCCGACGGCGCACCGCCCGCCCCCTGCGACCTGAGGGTCGTCTACATCGGCCATCTGTCGCGCGCGCGCGGCGCCACCGACATGATCGCGCTGGCCCGGGTGCTGCACGACGAGGGCATCGCCGTCGAGCTGATCGGCGCCGCCGACGCCGACGTCCGCCCCGATCTGCGCGACGCCCAACGCGCCGGCATCCTGCGGTGGTACGGCTTTGTGCCGAACGACCGGGCGCTGCGCATCGCGGAGGGCGCGCTGGCCGGGTTGGCCCTGCTGCACGACGAACCCAACTACCGCCACTCCATGCCGACCAAGGTGGTCGAGTACATGGCGCACGGCGTGCCGGTGATCACGACTCCGGTGCCGCCCGCCGCGGAGATCGTCGGCCCCGCCGGCTGCGGGATCATTGTCCCGTTCCAAGATCCGGCCGCGGCCCTGCAGGCGGTCCGGCGGCTGCGCGACGATCCCGCCCTGCGGGCCGACATGGGCCGGCGCGGGTACGACACCGCGCGCGAGCGGTTCCACTGGCCGGCCCACGCCCAGCTGTTCGTGCGCCATCTCGAGTCATGGGCGATCGGGGCGGGCAGGTCGGCCGGCCCAATAGCGGGCCCGGGGGCCGGTCCGGCCGAGGGGGTCGCCCGCGACGCCCCAAAGCTCACTGTGCCCGCAGGTGAGCGGCGGCCGATCGAGCCAGCCGAGTAGCCATCCCCGGCGACTGAAAGGCGTCGACCGCCAGGATGTAACGGCCGACCCGCACCGCGATGGTGCCCGATGGCAGCCCGAGCTCGTAGGCCTCGTCGCCGATCCCCGGCACGTCCCTGGCCCGTCCCTGGGCGGCGCGCAGCGCGGCCAGCAGGCCCGCGGCCGCGCCCGGCGTGTCGGCCACCCATTCCACGGTCACCCGCGGGCCCGCGGCGCTCTGCCCCTGGCCAGGCCCGCGCCCCGGCGGCTCGTACACGCAGCTCACCGCGCGCGACAGCCGGACGCTCCCGACACTGGCGTACTCGCGATGGGGCCGGTAGTCCAAGGTGTCCGGCCCGAAGCCGGCGAGATCGCGCTTGTGCAGCAGATCGCAGGCGTCCGGCCAGTCGGCCACGGCCACGCCGCCGAGCTCGGCCGGGCCGGGGCCGACCGCCGCGCCGCGCAACGCCACCAGCCGCGCCGCGCCGAACGGCCGGGGCGCCGCCTCGGGCACCCCCACGTACAGCAGCCCACCGCCGGCGCCCAGCCAGGGCCGCAGGACGTCGCGGCGCGAGCCGAGCACCACCGGGGCGGGCACGGTCGTCACCTCTCCGTCGGCCAGGCCGATGATGTCGATCCCCGCCGGCAGGAGGTTTTCGGCGAGGGTGGGGCGCAGCGCGTACACCCGGCCGGCGCTGACGGTCACCGCCGCGTACTCTGGCGCCTCGCGCGACCAGATGGTGCGCCCGGAGCGCAGATCGACGGTCTCGACGCGGCTGCGCTTCGCGCCCGCGGGCCGGTAGACCATGACGAGCCGGTCGCCCTCGGCCGCCGCGGGGCACATCGTGGCGCACGCGTCGTCGCCGGCGCGGCTCAGCAACTGTTTGCCGTCCCGGTAGACGCGCAGCGCCGTACCGTCGAACACGACCACCGCCGTGCCCGCGGCGCCGCGCACGACCACCTCGGGCGGGCCGGCGGCGCCGTAGGAGGCGTCGAGCCGGACCTTCCCGGTCGCCGGGTCGACGGCGAGCACGCGACTGTGGTCGGCGCAGTCGAGGGCGACCGCGGCCAACGGGTCGCGTCCGTCGGCGCCGTCGGAGGCGTACGCGGCGGCCTCCGGCAGCACGCACTCGGCGGGCAGCGTCTTCGTCCACATCCGGCGCCCGGTCTCGGCCGACCTGCCGTGCAGCGTCGTCCGGTCGCCGTCGGTGGTGAGGACCGTGCCGGCGGCGGCCGGCCACCGCAGCGTCGTCCGGTCGGTCGCGGCCGGCACCGCGCCGCTTTGCCTCCACAACTCCCGCCCGCTCACCACGTCGAAGCCGAGCAGCAGCCGATCGCCGCGGTTGCCCTCGCGTTCGGCGTAGATGACGATCCGGTCGCCCGTCGCCGCCCAGCCGAGCAGCGACCAGCCGTTGCGGTAGTAGTGCCAGCGGCCCTGCCCGGTCCGCCCGTCGCGAACGCTCAACCCGTGCCCCGACACGACGATGAGCTGGCCCTGGACGACGGCGTGCGCCACCTGGTCGTACGGCGGCAGCCCGCTGTGGTGCACCGGAGTCGCCAGCTGCCACGACGTCACCATCGGGCCGGGCGGCGGCCCGAGCCCGGCCAGCGGCGGCGCGGCGGCGCCGGTCTCGGACCGGTCGACCTGCCACCACTCCGCCCGCAGCACGAAGCGATCGATCAGCACGGCGCCGGCGACGAGCGCGACCAGCGTCGTCAACGTGCCGATGATCAGACGCTGCCGGCTGCCGAGCACGAGATCCTCCTCTCGATATAAGCGTTACCCACCATGCCGCGCGCCGCCCGGTCGCGCGACCCGAAGAGCAGGGTCCGCGGCCGTGAGATGTACGTCTTTCGCCGATCTCCGCATAAGCTCACTCATCTGCCGCTCTTTACGGGAGAGGTTTCGAGGAGCCACGCATGCCGTCGCCGGCCAAGGATCGTGAGATCGCCGCCGAACAACGTCACGTCGACGTGGCCTATGAACGGCTCGAGGAGATGCGCGCGGACGCCCAGCGCATGATCTTGGAAGGCTACCGGCAGGCGCTGGCCGGCACCAAGGGCTCTCTCGTCGACCGCGACGCGATGGTCTACCAGGCCGCGCTGCGCGCGCGGGCGCTCGACGTGGCCGACGACGGCCTCGTGTTCGGGCGGCTCGACATGACCGGCGGCGAGGTGCGCTACATCGGCCGCGTCGGGGTCCGCACCCGCGACCACGACTCCCTGGTCATCGACTGGCGAGCCCCGGCCGCCGAGGCGTTCTACCGCGCCACGCCGGAGGACCCGCGGGAGGTGATCAGGCGGCGGGTGCTGCACGCCAAGGGCCACCAGGTGGTCGACCTCGAAGACGATCTGCTCGACCCGTCGGGGGTGGACGGCCTGACGATCGTGGGCGACGGCGCCTTCCTCGCCTCGCTGGCCCGCACCCGCGACGGCTCGATGCGCGACATCGTCGCCACCATCCAGCGCGAGCAGGACGAAGTGATCCGCGCTCCGGCCGACGTGACGGTGCTGGTACGGGGCGGTCCCGGCACCGGCAAGACGGCCGTGGCCCTGCACCGCGTTGCCTACCTGCTGTTCCGGCACCAGCGGCGGTTCGGCGGACGGGGCGTGCTGATCGTCGGACCCAACCGGCGGTTCACCTCCTACATCGAGCGGGTGCTGCCGTCGCTGGGCGAAGGTGGCGCGACGCTGCGCTCGCTCGGCGACCTCGTCGAGGGCGCCGAGGCGGTCCGGCACGACCCGCCGGACATCGAGCGGCTCAAGGGCGCGGCGCACATGGTCCGGCTGCTGCGGCGGGCGGTCACCGCCGCCCCGCCGGGCGCGCCGGGAGAGCTGCGGGTGGTCTACCGGGGCGTGGTGGTCAGGCTGGACCGGGCGCGACTCGAGCGGGTGCGGCGCGAGGTGCACCGGCGCCGGGGCACCGTCAACACGGCGCGGCCGCGCGCCGCCGACGCGCTGGCGGCGGCGCTGTGGGCGCGCTTCGAGGAGATCGATGGGGCCGCGGACGCGCCGGGCACCACGCGGCGCGCGTTCGCCGAGCACGTGAGGGACGAGTTCGCCGACTTTCTGGCCGCGTGGTGGCCGATCCGCAGCCCGCTGGACGTGCTGCGCTCGCTCGCCGATCCGGAGCGGCTGCGGCGCGCGGCCGGGCGTGATCTGAGCGGCGACCAGATCACCAGGCTGGCCGCATCGTTCGCCATGCCGGCGCTGTCCTACCAGGACATCGCGTTGCTCGACGAGCTCGACGTGCTGCTCGGCACGCCGCCGCGCCCTCCAGCGAATCCCGACGAGGACGACGATCCGTTCGTTGTCGACGGCGTCAATCTGCTCACCGGCGAGATCACCGACTCGTGGCGGCCCGGACTCACCGAGCTCACCACCGCCATCGAGCGCATCGAGCGGGCCCGCCGGGTCGACGACGGGGTCGCGGTCTCCCGCGAGTACGGCCACATCGTCGTCGACGAGGCGCAGGACCTGTCGCCGATGCAGTGGCGGATGCTCGGCCGGCGCG
>CALAED010000734.1 GCA_937891035.1 uncultured Thermomonosporaceae bacterium
GTGGGTCTATTGGACGAAGAGGCGATCGCCCGGGAGCTGGCCGAGGCGCCCGGCTGGGAACGCGCCGAGGACTCGATCGTCAAGACGGTCAAGCTGGCCGACTTCAAGGCGGCGATGGGGTTCGTCAACGAAGTGGCGCAGCTCGCCGAGGCGCAGAATCACCACCCGGACATCCTCATCCAGTGGAACAAGGTCACCCTGACGCTGTCCACGCACTCGGCCGGCGGCCTGACCGCGAATGACTTCGGCCTGGCGCGGCAGATCAACGCGCTCTGACAGCGTGTAATCCATTACGGCGCCAGGGCGACATCCTGTTTATTGGCACGGCACGGATTTAGCAGGGAGACTCGCACCATGTCGGACTTGCTGGCACGGCACCACGCCGTCATCCCGAACTGGGTGGCCCTCTACTACGACCGGCCGATCGAGATCGTCAGCGGCAAGGGGTGCCGCGTCACGGACGCGGACGGCCGGACCTACCTCGACTTCTTCGCCGGCATCGTCACCAACACGCTCGGCTACGACGTGGCCGAGGTGCGCGAGGCCGTCGAGCGCCAGCTCCGTACCGGCGTCGCGCACACCTCGACGCTGTACCTGCTGCGCGGCCAGGTCGAGCTGGCCGAAAAGATCGCCCGGCTGTCCGGCATCGACGACGCCAAGGTGTTCTTCACCAACTCCGGCACCGAGGCCAACGAGGCGGCGCTGCTGCTGGCCACGTACGCGCGCAAGAGCAACCAGGTGCTGGCGATGCGGCAGAGCTACCACGGCCGCTCCTTCGGAGCCATCTCGATCACCGCCAACCGCACTTGGAAGAACAACGGGCTCTCCCCGCTGACCGTGTACTTCCTGCATGGCGGCGACCGGCAGCTGCCGCAGTTCCGCGACTTGTCCGACGCCGCGTTCGTCGAGGCGTGCGTCGAGGATCTGCGGCACACGCTGATGACGGTCACGGCCGGCGACGTCGCCGCCTGCATCGCCGAACCGATCCAGGGTGTGGGCGGCTACACCTATCCGCCGGACGGGCTGTACGCGGCGTACAAAGAGGTCCTCGACGAGTACGGCATCTTGTTCATTTCCGACGAGGTGCAGACCGGCTGGGGACGCACGGGCCGCAACTTTTGGGGCATCGGTAACTATGGCGTCACCCCGGACATGATGACCTTCGCGAAGGGCACCGGCAACGGTTTCGCGATCGGCGGCGTCGTGGCCCGCGGCGAGCTGATGGACGCCCCTCACGCCACGGGTATTTCCACCTTCGGCGGCAATCCGATCGCGACGGCGGCGGCGAACGCGACGATCGACTACATCCTCGACCACGATCTGCAGGCGAACGCGGACGCCGTCGGCAGGCTGATCATCGAGGGGCTGCGCGCGGCCGCCGCCCGGCTGCCGATCGTCACCGATGTCCGCGGCATGGGCCTGTTGTTCGCGATCGAGCTGCGCGAACCGGCGCTGGCCGGCCGCATGCTCGAAGAGACCAAGACGCGCGGCCTGCTCGTCGGCAAGGGCGGCCTGTACGGCAACACCATCAGGATGGCCCCGCCGTTGACGCTGAGCGAGGATGAGGGAAAGGAGGGCCTCGGCATCCTCATCGACGCTCTCGAAGCGATCAACGGAGAAGCCACTCCATGAAGCACGTCACACACTGGATCGACGGCAAGCCCCGGGCGGCCGGCCCGCGTGGCCAGGAAGGCCGGCCGGGGCAGGCCGGCCAGGCAGATGGGGCCGGGGAAGCCAGGCCAAGCGAGGACAGCGGCGGGGCCGCCGACGGCGCGGCGCGCCGCGGCGAGATCTACGATCCGGCGACAGGTGAGCTGAGCGGATACGTCGACTTCGCCGCCGCCGATGACGTGGCCGCCGCGATCGCCGCGGCCAAGGCGGCGTTCCCCGCCTGGCGCGACGCGTCGTTGGCCCGGCGCACGCAAGTGCTCTTCCGGTTCCGCGAGTTGCTGGTCCAGGCCAGGGACGATCTGGCGAAGATCATCAGCGCGGAGCACGGCAAGGTCGTGTCGGACGCCGCCGGCGAGGTGACCCGCGGCCTGGAGGTCGTCGAGTTCGCCTGCGGGATCCCGCATCTGCTCAAGGGCGGGTTTTCGGAGAACGTCTCGGCGCGCGTCGACGCCTACTCCATCCTGCAGCCGCTCGGAGTGGTGGCCGGGATCACGCCGTTCAACTTCCCGGCCATGGTGCCGATGTGGATGTTCCCGGTGGCGATCGCCTGCGGCAACACCTTCGTGCTGAAACCTTCGGAGAAGGATCCGTCGGCTTCGATCCGGCTGGCCGAGTTGTGGGCGGCGGCTGGGCTGCCCGACGGCGTCTTCAACGTCGTGCACGGAGACAAGATCGCCGTCGACGCGCTGCTCGGCCACGCCGACGTGAAGGCGGTGAGCTTCGTCGGCTCCACGCCGATCGCCCGCTACGTCTATGCGACGGCGTCCCGGCACGGCAAGCGCGTGCAGGCGCTCGGCGGTGCCAGGAACCACATGCTCGTGCTGCCCGACGCCGACCTCGACTTGGCCGCCGACGCCGCCGTCTCGGCCGGCTTCGGCTCGGCGGGGGAGCGGTGTATGGCGATCTCGGTCGTGGTGGCGGTCGATCCGGTCGGCGACGCGCTGCTGGAGAAGATCAAAGAGCGCGTGGCGAAGCTGCGGGTCGGCCCGGGTGACGATCCAGATGCCGAGATGGGGCCGCTGATCACCGAGCGGCACCGGGACAAGGTCGCCGGCTACCTCGACAGCGGCGTTGCGCAGGGCGCCATGCTGGCCGTCGACGGCCGGGCGCGGCCGGCTCCCGACGGGGCCGATGGCGGCT
>CALAED010000735.1 GCA_937891035.1 uncultured Thermomonosporaceae bacterium
GTCCGCATCCTGGCCGCCCGTGACCTCATCTGGTATCCGCGGGCCCCGTGGGCGTAAGCTCCGCCGACCGGCGCCGCCCCGGCCCGTCGTGCCACCCGTTCGCCCGCCGCGGGCGGCAGGGCTCGGCCCGTGGCGCGGCGCCGGTCACCCCGATGTCGGTGGGCCGGTGCGGCGGCACGACGGCGCCGTCGGGCAACAACTCTCCGGTGTCCTCGAAGACGATCACGCCGTTGCACAGTAAGGTCCAGCCCTGTTCGGGGTGGCTGGCCACGATGCGAGCCGCCTCGCGGTCCGGTGCCGTCGGCAGCGGACAAGGAGGCTGGTGAGTGCACATCTGCGCCTTCTTATTGTCTGGCCGCCGGGAGAACCGCCGTGGCCGCTGAGCGTCGTCCACGGTGGGCCGGCCGTCTTTCGAATGTGGTGCTCAGTGTCATCAACATAGTGTCAGGCGTGGAGTGTTTGCGCCGTATTTTGAAATGCCCTCTCCACCGAGGCGCATCGACCAGGCAAAACGCAAGGACCCGCCAAGGGATGTCCCGCGCACACGAAGTGCACTGCTTAATGAGTCCGGCCGCACCCTTGACCGGCCGCCGGCCGGCTCGCGTTCGGCTTGAGCGAGCCGGCTGGTCTGGGTGCGGCTCTCAGTCGATTTTGACTTGCATGAAAGCCGGCTCAGAGCGAAGAACCTCGAAGTGGCCGGTGTTCGTGTTGCGGCACACGAACCTCCAGAACCTGTCATTGATGCGCAGCACGTCAATGGCGCTTCCCGCGTCGGCGCCGTTCATCTGCTGCTTCACGACAAACGGTTCGGCCTCGTTCAACGGACGATCTACCCAAGCCGCCGTACCGAACGGCAAGTCTCTATACGTCGTTGGGTCGCCGGCCGCGACCGGAGCTTTGCGAAATTGGACGGTCAGGAAGCTGCCGTCATAGCTGCCCTTGACTCCCCGTCCGCCACGAACGATCAGCGGAAACCAGCCTGGCGGATCCATAAACGCCCCCGTCCCCCCGTTATTGTTGAGCACAACTTGCGCCCTATCGATTACGGTACGGCGGTGTCAAGATTGAAACCAGGATCTTGTATGACCACCCTCGGACACGACGGCACCATAAAAGGTTGTCGCCCTCATTGCGGTTTGAGCGGGGACCATCGAACGATCTGTTTGCTCGCGTGGAAACGACTCATGCACCGGAAGTAAGCGCACGTCAGCGGTACCGAGGTCCGTCACCCCCGATGCCCAGACCCGGGTGAAAGGGGCGCTGAGGGGTCAGCGGCTGACGGCCTTTTTGTAGCGCCACGTGGCCAGCGGGACGAAGGCTGTGAGCATGACCGCCGACCACAGGAGCGAGCTCACGATCGGGTGCTGGAGCGGCCAGGCGGCGGGAGCCGGCGCGGCGGGGTTGACGTTGCCGAACAGTTCGCGGGCTGCCTGGGTGAAGGCCGAGACGGGGTTCCACTCGGCGATGACCTGGAGCGGGGGGGGCGAGCCGGGTGGTGTCGATGAAGGTGTTCGCGACTGTCCGCCGCCGCCCCGAGGTCGAAGCGCGCCAGCAGCTCCCGTGCCCTGGCCCTGCTGCGCCGCGGGCCGAGGTGGTGAAGACGGCCCACCATCTCGAGGTTCTCCATGCCGGTGAGGTCCTCGTCGACCGCCGCGTACTGTCCGGAGACCCCGATGTGGGAACGCAGCCGCCGGGCGTCGCCGACCACGTCGAAGCCGGCGACCGTGGCGTGGCCGGCATCCGGCCGCACCAGCGTTGTCAAGATCCTGACCGTCGTTGTCTTGCCCGCCCCGTTCGGACCGAGCAGTCCGAACACCGTCCCCGTCGGAACCGACAGGCTCATCTCGTCGAGGGCGACGACGTCGCCGTACCTTTTGACCAGCCCATCGGCCACGATCGCGTCTGACATGAGCTCTTCCTGTTCTGCGGTTGTGGGGGGTCAGGAGCGGCGGATCACGATGTCGCCGAAACCGGTGCGGGCGCGCACCTCGACCGTCTCCGCGCCCGGCTCGGCCCCGTCGGCCGGGTCAAGCTCGCTGCGTACGCTGCCGTGCCTGGACCGCACGTCGAGCCAGGCGGCGGTGCCATCGGCGACCCCGATCTCCAGCTCGCCGAAGCCGGTCTCGAGGACGACCGCACCGCGTACCACCTCACCGACCCGGACGTTGCCGTGCGCGGTCTTGGCGGCGACGGTGGCCAGCGCGCGGTCGACCGTGATGTCGCCGTTCGCCGTGGTCATCCGGACGTCGCCGGTCACCTCTCCGAGGGTGATGTCGCCGTTGGCGGTCTTGACCGCGGCCGTGCCGTCGACCGCGCCGATCCAGACCTTGTCGGATGAGGTGCGCACATCCGCCGGCCCCGCCGACCGGGCGACCGAGACGTCGCCCGCGCCGGTACGCAGCCGCAGCCGCCCCGTCTCGTCGAGGCGGATGGCGCCCGCCGCGCTGTCGAACATGGAGGCGCCGATGCGGCCGCTGCCCCGGATCTCCGCCATGGCCTTGGCCTCCACACGGGAGCCGGTGGGCAGGTCGATCGTGACGTCGATCGACGGCGGCCGGCCGAGCAGCGAACGGATCTTGCTCTTGGGCGTCGTCACCGCCAGCCGGCCGGCCGCGTACTCGACCTGGGTCTGCTTGGCCGCCTGAACGTCGCCGTCCTCGGCCGGGTCGGTCGGGCGTACCTCGACCACAGTGTCGGCGCGGTCGCTCGCGTTGATCCAGAGGTGACCGGAAACGATGTCGATCACGGTGATGATCGGTTCCGGGGTGTCGAAAGTTGGCATGGCTGTCTCGTCCTCGTGGGTCGGATCGTCCCGTTGGCCGGGACGCGATGTGGTGGTCAGGAGGATGAAGGGTGGTCAGGAGCCGGCCGCCGTGACGCGGCCCGGGGGAGAGGCGTCGCGCTACGCCTAGCGCACCCAGCCGGTGTAGCGGCGGCCGAGCCCGCTGCCGGGCCGGCCGCCGCGGCCGGAGCCGGAGTTCGCGCCCTGACCGGGAACGCCGGCGGAGAGCGCGGCCGTGATGACGAGGACGAGCCAGGCGTTGACCGACAGGCCGGCCTTGCCGGCCGCCTCGTCGATGCGCGGTTTGATGCGCTCGGGAAGACGCAGGGTGATCCGCGATGTGCCGCCGTCTTCGGCGTCTGCGGGCGCCGGCGCGTTCTGCAGACCGCCGCGCTCGGCCGGCGGCGCCTCGTCGTCGAACGAGTCGTCGGCCAGCGGCGGGGTCACCACGAAGTCCGGATCGCGCCCGCGCAGCCGCACCTCGACCGAGCCCGGAGCGAGATCGCGGGTGATCTCGTCGGCGGCGGCCGACAACGCCTCCATCAAGACGAGCCGGGTGGCGGCGTCCAGCGGCCCGGTCAGCCGTTCGGCGAGCGCGCGCGCGTCCTCGCCGCCGGCCTCCGCCGCCACCGCGAGCTCGCGGCGGAGCCTGTCGACGTACGATGTGAGGTCCATGACGCCATGATGACATCAAGATGACGTCATATCAAGTCGATATGACAGCCCTATGGTGTCATCTGTGCTGTCATGGGCGACGATGGACAAGCCCGGGCCGGAGGTCACGCCACCAGCCGGCCCGGCTCGCGCCGGCGACGACCGCGTACTGGACGGTCGCCGCCGAAGCGCGTGATCAGGAGATCAGCAGGAACCGAGCATCGAGTTGAGCGCGGATTTCTCGCTGCTGTCGACGCTGAGCGCGTAGAACCACTTGACCTGGATCCAGGCCCGGGCATAGGTGCACCGGAAGGTAGTACGCGACGGCTGCCAGGTGGCCGGGTCCTGGTCCCCCTTGGCCTGGTTGACGTTGTCGGTGACCGCCCACAGCTCCGGACCGCCCAGGTCGTTGGCGTACGCCTGTCGCCGCGAGGTGCTCCACGCCCAGGCGCCGGACTGCCAGGCCTCGGCCAGCGGCACCATGTGGTCGATGTCGACGTCGGAGGCGGCGGTCCAGGTGGCGCCGTCGTACGGGCTGAACCAACGGCCGGACGTGGCGGCGCAGCCGGAATCGGTCACCACGTTCGTGCCGTCCCGCTTGAGCACGGTCTCCCGGGTGTTGCAGGTGCCGGAGATGGTGATCCAATGCGGGAACAGGTCGCGGTTGTAGGTAGATGCGTGCGACTCGGCGGCGACGGTGAGGTCCGCGAGCCGGGCGGCGGCCGTACTGGCCGAGGGGATGTTGGGCGGGGTGGCGTAGGCGGCGCTCGCGGACAGGCCCACGGTGAGGACCAGCCCGGTCGCGACGGTCAGGAGGGCGGCAACCACTCGGTTCACGAGGTGTCTCCTTCGTTCCCCGCCCCGGCCAGGAGCGGGGGGTCCTGGTCGCCGCGGCACGGGGAGCTACAAGGAGATTCGCAATTCACCAAAAGTCGCGAAATATAAAGCTTTGCCGACGGGTCGGCCCCGCCTTGGTCAGACCATGCCGCCGATCTTTCCAAGGAGTACGGCTGAACTGCGGAAACACGCCGGAGCAAGATCGATTCGGCGAATGACGCCCCGGTTAATCAGTCCAACCGCACTGGAGAACTCGGTCTGAACGAGGCCGGGACGTCTGGGCGGCCACGGCGCGGCTCCGGTGACCGCCGGCCCGATCCTCTGGGTGATCGCAAGGGTGGGAGACACCGCCCCGGCGGCGATCGGCGGCGGCCCCCGGCGTGGCGCCAAACTAATAGTTGACATCTGTCCGAGGTTGACAGCAATCTATTGCGCATGCGGCTCGAGGTTGCACCTCCCACGGGATCGCCTCAGGTCGCGGCAGGGCAGGTCGGCGCTTGGGCCGGCCAAGTCGATGCCGGGATGTTCGCGAGCGTCTCCGCCGTCGACCGGCTGGTGACGACAGCAAGAGCCGCATGTCGACCTGCCGACCAGCCGGCCAACGGAAGGAGATCGCCGTGGCCAAGTTGACGAATGCCGTCCGCCCGGCGGATCCGCGGAACTACTACACCTACCTGAACCCGGACGCGTACCACCCGGACTGGAAGGGCTTCTACGAGTCGGCGCTGTCCAGGCGCGAGCTCGTGCGAGCGCGCTTCGAGCACGACGTGGACCTCAAGTACGGCGAGGACCCCTACCAACTGGCGAACGTGTACCACCCCCGGGACGGCGCGGACCGCCCGGTGATCCTCTTCTTTCACGGCGGCCGGTGGCGGGAGGGGCACCCAGCGTTCTACGACCAGTTCGCCGACCCCTGGGTGCGGGCCGGCGCCGTTTTCGTCAGCTGCGGCTACCGGCTGGAGCCCGACCACTCGATCGCCGACGCAGTCGATGACGCGGCCACCGCCATCGACTGGGTCATCGCCAACGCGGCGAAGTACGGCGGCGATCCGGCGCGAGTCATCGTGGCGGGGCACTCGGCCGGCGGCCATCTCGCCGCCATGGTCACCATGACCGACTGGCGCACGACGACCCGTGGGGACACGACGACGGGCGGAGACACGACCGCCGGCCGGGGCGGGCCGGCGGGGGCACGGCGGGCCGGCGCCGTCGCGGGCGTCATCTGCATGAGCGCCCCCGTGGACCTGCGGTCGAGGCTGAGCGACGCCGCCATGGCCGAGGAACTGAGCCCGGTCCTCCGGATCACGCGCGTTCCACGCCGGGTCGTGGTCTCGTACGGGGACCCGGAGCCGAACAAGAAGTCCGAGGGGGACAGTTTCCTCACGTCGCAGGGCCGGATGCTGGTCAAAGCGCTGAGAGAGGCCGGCGGGTCGCCCACCGTCGTGGTCCTCGGCCACGCGGACCACATCGCCACGGCCGCCGCGTTCGCCGATACCGGATCCCCGTTGTACGCCGCCGCGCACGCAATGGTTTTTGAAAAGGGAGGGCAATCCGCATGAACCCCGAGGCCACATCCACGAGCCGTCTCAGACGCGCCGGCACCCGCTGGGGCGTCGTCATCCTGTCCTTCCTCGCCGTCATGCTCGACGGCTTCGA
>CALAED010000736.1 GCA_937891035.1 uncultured Thermomonosporaceae bacterium
CCACCGGTCACGTCGGAGACATCAGGTGGAACTTCGAAAAGTTCCTCATCACCCCCGACGGCAAGGTCGCCGCCCGCTTCGCCCCACAGACGCAGCCGGAGTCAGCCGAGATCATCAGTGCCGTCGAACGGGCGCTCCCCAAGGCGCCGCCCCTTTAGACTTGTCTAAAGGTTTAGGTACAGCTAATCTGGAAACAGTTCACGCACAGGCTCGATCCCGGCGACGTTCACGGGAGGACTTCCCATGGCGCTAAGCCGACGCGGAAAAGACCGGCCGTCCTCCGTCGACGAGGAGACCATCGGTCTCCAGCAAGAGGTCGTCGACGAGATCACGTGGTACATGCGTGAACACAAGGTGACGCGCTCCGACCTGGCCGGAGCCATGGGTGTGTCACCGGGGCGGGTGAGTCAGATCTTGTCCGGCGGTGAGAACCTCACATTGCGCACGCTCGGCAGCGTGGTCGCGGCGCTCGGCGCGCGGTTCGAGATCACCTTGCGTCCCGACGACGATTTCGTCACCGGCGCCCGCTGACCGCGGGCCCCGCCGACGGCGCCTCGGCCACCAGGGATCGCTAGGGATCGCTAGGGATGCGGTCTCAACTCGGCGACGGACCCGACCCGCGGCTCCCTGGTCGCGCCCGCGTAACCCTTCAGCCGGTAGAACCGGAAGCGGTAGGCGATGTCCAAAAGCCGTATCAGTTCCTGTTCGGCGTCATGTCTGAGCAGGGCGGCCAGCCGCATGAGATCGTCGCGATACCGCTCGTACCGCTCGTAGCGCCGCTCCCGCCTCGCCCGCGCACGCAACTCGGCGCGTACCTTGGCCGCCGACGCGCCGTCTTCGATGAACCTCACCATGTCCAGCCGGCCCTCGATCGCCTTGATGCGCGCGTCGAGCCGGGCGCTGCGGCGTTCGCGCGTCGGCAGCCGCTCCTTGACGGCGGCGTGATAGTACCGCGCCGCGGCCAGCAACTGATCCTGGTTCCACATCTGGTCGACCCGCGACTCGCACCAGGTGAGCCGGTCGTCGGCCATGGCCTGGTGCAGCCGGTCGAGCAGCAGGGCGAGTCCCAGTGTGGGCACCTCGGGTATCCGGCCGTGCCGTTCCTCAGGGCGGCGGCGTCCGATCCGTTCGATGTTGCTGAGCCACAACCCGCTCGGTACGACGATGCCGAGCACGAAGGGCGGCACGACCCGCATCAGCGCGACGCCGGCGAAGGCGGCGATGGTCGAGGTGCCACTGGTCAGTGCCACCGCGGCCAATGCCCACCAGCGGCTGGACGGGCCGAACAGCCGCCCCTCGCGGTGGCAGCGCAGGGCAAGGAAGACGCCGGCTGACACCCAGGCCAGCCCGAACGTGGTCACGATCCCCAAGAGCCCGTACGCCATCCCGCGGCCTTCCCAATCGCATGCCCATCCCGGGGCATGGCGGAAATCGCCCTCATCGTCCCAAGGATCGCAAGTTTCCTCTAGCCGAAGGAGCGGACCAGATGGGCGGCGCCGTCGGAGGGGGCGGGCTCAGGCCCCGCCAAGAGCGTGCGCCGGCCCCCGCCGTGGGTCCCAGTCGAGGGTAGCGGGCAGCGCGCCCTCCAAGGTGAGCAGCCACCTTTTGATCTCGATGCCGGACCCGCCGCTGTAGCCGCCGAGGCCGTTGCCGGCGACGACGCGATGGCACGGTACGACGATGGGGATCGGATTCGACCCCATGATCTGGCCGATCGCCCGCGCCGGCACCTCGGCGCCGCTGCGCTCGCCCAGCTCCCCGTAGGTCAGCACCCGCCCGTACGGCACGGTCGCGTGCAACGTGGCCAGCACGCGTCGCCGAAGCGGGGAGACGAGCCGCCAGTCGACCGGAACGGTGAATCGGGTCAGCTCGCCGGCGAAGTAGCTCGCGAGCTCCGCACACGCCGGCTCCGTCCGGCCGGGGTCGGCGGCGAGCGGCAGCCCGGTGGCGGCGGCGGCGCGCCGGCGGGCCGCGGGGGAGTCGCGGAAGCCGACCGAGGCGACTCCGGTCTCGGTCACGCCGACCAGCATCCGCCCAAGCGGCGTATCGACCGCGCCGAGGGCAAGCGTTCCGGGCACCGAGCCTCCTCCGGGACATCCGGAATAGTTGCCACCATCCTACGGACGGGGGCGGGCGGAACCTGTGTACTGGCGGCGGTACGCTCGTTGACGTGCGACGGTTCTTTACGCTCGGCTGGCTGGGGCTGCACGTGGTGGCGATCGTTCTCGTGACCACGTTCCTCGGCTTTGGGTGGTGGCAGCTGCAGCGCGCCGAGGATGGCAACATGCGCAGCTGGGGCTACGCCTTCGAGTGGCCGCTGTTCGCCGTCTTCGTGATCGTCATGTGGGTCAAGATGATGTACGACGATCTGCGCGACACCGGCACGGACGACGACGGCGACGACGGCGATGACGGCGGCGAGGGTGCCGGTGCCGGCGGGCGACCGGCCGGCTCGGGTGCGGAGGCGCGCGTCCTCGTCCACGTCGCCGCGCATGACGTCCAGAACGGCGAGGACGATCCCGAACTCGCCGCCTACAACCGCTACCTGGCCCGCCTCGACGACGAGGCGCGCCGGTACAGCTGATCACCCCGACCGGAGGAAGAGAGCCGTGCAAGGAGCCATCACGCGCTACCGCGTACTGGCCAACGTGGTGGGGGTGCTCCTCCTGCTGCTGTGCGTGGGCATGGTCGTCAAGTACGGTCCGCCGCGACAGGAGACGATCGTTGCGGTCGTCGGACCGATCCACGGCTTCCTTTACATGGTTTACCTGGTGACCGCTTTCGATCTTTATCGCCGGACCCGCTGGCCGCTCGGCCGGATGGTCACGATGGTGGCGGGTGGTCTCGTGCCGTTCCTGGCGTTTGTGGTCGAACGCCGGATCGTGCGGGAGCTGAGGGCGCCGGCCCAGCCCGCCGGAGGGTTTCCGCCAGCAGCGCGGTAATTACGGAGAGTGACTCCCTTAAGGGATTTCCGCCAGTTTCGTGTAAACTGCCGTGACCTAAGGAAAAAAGTGTAGTTACGTCCAATCGTCTGATATATTCCGGTTGGTCTTCACGGCGGTGGAGGTACTTCGCAAAGGCCGATCCGCCACGACGCGTGATTGCGTTGCTCCTCGCCGTGCGGACGGGTGCGTTTGCTGTTCCATGAGGATCTTGGGGTTATCAACCGGCAAGCGGCCGGGCCGGCTGTTCCCCAGGGGCAGAGGGCATCATGTCGCACGGTGTGACGCTGAAGAGCGGCGTCGGAGTCGCCATTCAGATTCGTAATCGAATGTTCCGCGAAGCGATCGCGGCTCAGTTGGATGGGCAGGCCGATCTCCGAATCGTCGGGACAACCGCATTCTCCGGAGAACTGCCGCGCCTCGTCGAGCTGCGCAATCCGGAAGTCGTTCTTTTCGAGATCGACTCCGATCAGGGCGACCCGGCGAGCGTGGCCGCCGAGCTGCGGATTAGGCATCAGCGGCTGCACCTGGTGGGCCTGTACGACCGGCCCGACCCCGAGGTCGCCGAGCGGTTGCAGCTCGCCGGAGTGAGTCGTCTCGTCGCCTACTCCGGCGGCATCGTGGCGCTGCTCGCCGCCGTCCGTCCGCCGACCGGCGGGCCCGCGCTCGAGGCGAACACGCTGCGCCGGGCGGGCTCGCTGATGACCGACCGTGAGCTGCGCATCCTGCATCTCATCAGCTCGGGCTACACGCTGGGCCAGGTCGCGACGGCGCTGCAGATCACGCCGCGGACCGTAGAGAATTACAAACGGCGGATCTTCGCCAAGCTGGACACGCACAGTCAGGCGCACGCGGCCGCCTACGCGGTACGCCTCGGCCTGTTGCCCACGTCGGCTGAGACCGAGGCCCCGAGCCGCCCGCCCGTGGCCGATGAGACGAGTCCGCACCCGGTCGTGGCCCTGCTGTGCGGACGGCCGGGACCGCTCGCCGACCAGGTCGGGGAAGCGCTGCTGGCCAACCAGATCCCGCTCATCGTCGACCATTCGAACGAGCAACTCGTCGCGGATCACCCGGCCCGCCACAACAGGGGCACGGTGATCGTCGTACTGGTCGATCCGGACCCGGCCGACTGGTCGGTGCCCCTGGACCTGCCGTCGCGCATCGTGGTCGTCCACTCCGCCGCGCTTGGCCAGGCGGAGATGGTCGACGCCGTGCTGCGGGGCGCGGACGCGTTGGTCAGCGAGGCGTGGCTGGCCGAGACCCTGGTGCCGGCCTTCCGCATGGTCGAGGCCGGCTACCTGCTTATCAACGCCGAACAGGCACGCAAGTTCATCGGCGCCGGCTACGCCCGCATGTCCCGGTCGAGCCCGTTCACTCCGATCGAGCTCACCCGTCGGGAACGTCAGATCCTGGATTCGATCGATCGCGGCCATTCGGTGAAACAGACGGCGCGCGTACTCGGTATCAGCGTAAAGACCGTGGAGAGCCTGCAAAGCAGGTTGTTCCGAAAGCTTGGTATACGCAACAGGGCCGAGGCTTTGGTCGTCGCTTACGGACTCGGTTTGGTTCCGGCGAGTGACTAACCGAGGCGGCTGAACAATACACTTTTTTCGGCCCGCCGGCCGCGCCCGTTAGTGAATGCCCCATGTGCAGGCATTTGTTGGCCTTAAGTGGCCATGAAATGGTATGGCATTTTTGGCCGTCATGTGCTTAGTGCATTGTCCGGCCATTGCCTGGGGCGACATCTTGGCCGGTAAACCCGTTACCCGAGGCCGACAATAAAGCGTGTCCGCACCGCTCAGGCCCCCCGCCCGCCGAGCGCGTCCCCGAGCCAGTCGAGCGATCCGGTGCGCTGCACCTCCTCGGCGAGCCGTTTGCCGTGCACGGTCTGTAGCTGGGCCAGCGACGTGTCGATCCATGGCTGCGCGTTGCGGTAGCCGTGCTCGCGGTACTCGATGGCCTGCAGCAGGCAGTCGAGTTTGTCCGCGTCATGGGCGCAGCGGGCTTCAAGGCTCGCGTGCTCCTCGTACTCGCCGACCGCGTCCTCGACCACCTGCGCCACCTCTTCCGGCAGTCCCCGCGTCTGGTGGGCGGTGACCTCCTCGTTCGGCGCCTTGGTGACGTACGGCCGGGACACGTACGGCAGGTCGGTCAGCCGGGATTCCTGGGTGTCGTGGAACAGGCTGAGCAGCGCGGCCCGCTCGGGGTTGCCGCCCTCGAGCGCGGCCAGCGCCGCCGCGATGATCGCCGCGCGGAACGAATGGTCCGCGACGCTTTCCGGATCATCGACACCGAGGATGAACCAGCCCGTGCGCCGGAAGCGCTTGAGCAACCCCATCTCGTACAGATAGCCCGTCAATCGCTCCAGGTCATCCGCCATGCGCACCTCCAGAACCGGCCCCCCGATGTGCGCGGGCAAGCCAGTATGCGCGATGTCTCGCGCGTTGTCATCGGTCAGATCGTGCCAACTCGGTCACATTCGGCTACGCCCGTCGCGGGATAGGGCGACAAAACCCCAGAAATCACCTGGCACGCTTGGCGCGCTGAGCACGCGAGGAGCGCCGGAAGCGCACTGGGTGGCAGAGCCAGTAGAAGTTGATGCCGAGTCCCCATCCGTACGTCTTGGGGGTGAGAATCCGAACGTCATCCGGATTCCACGCCCGCTCCCGTAGCCGAGCGACCGTCGGCCGCCGCCAGTCGTACGGCAGGCGCCAAAACCGCCCCTGCGCGCGGCGACCGTCCTGATCCGCGTGGCTGCTCATCGTGACCTCTTGCACCAACATTCCCCGTCGCCCACCCCCAAACCTCCCGCAGCGATCATGGGTGATCGCTGCGGGAGGGCGGGCGTACGGCCGGGCGGCCGCCGGGCCGCAGGGGTGAGGTATCACGCGGCGAGTGGCCGCTCCGCCGCCGCGGCGGGCTCCAGCGCCAGATCGAGGACCTCGCGGACGTCCTTGACCGCGTGGACCGTCAGCTGCTTGAGCACGTCGGCGGGGACGTCGTCCAGGTCGGGCTCGTTGCGCTTCGGCACCAGCACGGTCGAGATCCC
>CALAED010000737.1 GCA_937891035.1 uncultured Thermomonosporaceae bacterium
AGGCCGGATTGGCCCATCCCCGCCCACGGCGGGATGAGCGGCTTATCGCGGATGAACGCCTGCCTGGCCAGCTGCATCAACTGCAACAGCGCGCGCCGCCGCTGCTCGAACCACACGGGGTCGGCGACGCCGCGCTCGGCCCGCTGGTGCAGCAACGCCAGCTCAGTGGCCGCGAGCTGGTAGTCGCCCATAGCCCGGCCGGCGGTGATGCCGCCGACCAGCCGGGCCCAGCGGCGCGCTCCCCGCCGGGTGGACAGCCGGCCCAGCATGTCCACGTCCTGTGGCGTCACCAGTCCGGTCGGCGCATACAGCGGCAGGAACCGGCCGATCAGCTGAACGGTGCGCTTGCGTTCGCGCACCACGAGCACGACAAGACCGATGAGGATGCCCAGATCGATGAGATAGACCAGGCCAAGCCCGCTGAGCCCGTACCGGGTCGACCCGTTCCACATGCCGTGCAGCAGCATGGCGCCGAGCAACCCGGCGATCGGCGCCACGGTCCGGGCGGCGCCCCGGTGGGTCGCCGCGTAGGCCACGCCGATGCCGGTCATCGCCGTGAACAGCGGATGCCCCAGCGGCGAGATGACGCCGCGCAGGATGAACACCGTCTGCAACGACACCGCGCCGCCCTGATCGAAGGCCCGGATGTAGTAGGTGATGTTCTCCATCATCGCGAAGCCGAGCGCGACCATCGCCGCGTAGACGATGCCGTCGGTCAGGCCGTCGAACTCGGTGCGGCGGAACCACAGCAGGCCGAACAACACCGCGCCTTTGAGCGTCTCCTCGATCAGCGGAGCGCCGACGGCGGCGCTGATGAAATGCCCCTTCTCGGCGCCGAACAACGGGCCCGTGATATAGACCAGGCCGGCCGTGTTGAGGATCAGCGCGCCCAGCACGGCCACGCCGGCCCCCCACATGAAGGCGAACACCAGGTTGCGCCACGGCTCTGGTTCGAGCCGGTCAAGCACCAGAATGAGCGAGATCAACAGCGGCACCGGCAGGATCGCCATGATCAAGCCGACCCCGAACCCGGCACCGCCGGTGACCGCGTCCAGGCCAAGCGCCGCCAGCGCGCACGCCGACGAGATCACCAGCCCGACGATCAACCCGACCGGGGCCCGGCCGGGGACGCGTCCCTCTAGTACCGCTTTGGGGTCAACGCTTGCCATGCGGTGAGCGTAGTGCACGCAAACTCGGACGTGTCAGCGCAGCAATGGGTCGATCGCCACCGCCACGAACAGCAGCGCCAGGTAGGTGTTCGACAGATGGAAGAAGCGCATGGGGCGCAGGCGGACGCCGGTCAGCCCGGATCTGACCCGGCCGCGCAGCCGGTGCGCCTCGGTGAGCAGGGCGCCGCCGAGCGCCAGCGCGACGACGCCGTAGAGCGGGCCCATCCCGGCCACCGGCCACAGCGCCAGCGAGCACAGCACGGTCGCCCAGCTGTAGACGAGGCTTTCCGCGATCACCCGGCGTTCGGTGGCGACGACCGGCAGCATCGGCACCTTGGCCACCGCGTAGTCCTCGCGGTAACGCATCGCCAGCGTCCAGGTGTGCGGCGGGGTCCACAAGAAGACGACGCCGAACAGCACGAACGGCGGCCAGGCCAGCGAGCCGGTGATCGCCGCCCATCCGATGAGGACCGGCATACAGCCGGCGATGCCGCCCCACACGACGTTTTGCGCCGTCCGCCGCTTGAGCAGCAGCGAGTAGACGAACACGTAGTACAAGATGGCCGCGGCCGACAGTGCGGCGGCGAGCGGGCCGACCGCGAGCGCGAACCCGGCGGTGGACCCGACGGCGAGCACGATGCCGAAGGTCAGTGCCGCTGCCGGGGTCACCTGGGCGCGAGCCAACGGCCGCCGCCTGGTACGGCGCATCTTGGCGTCGATGTCACGGTCGATGTAGCAGTTGATCGCGTTCGCGCTGCCGGCCGACATGGTGCCGAACGCGAGGGTGGCCAGCACGGTGCCGAGCGGCGGCAGCCCGCGCGCGGCCAGGAACATGACCGGCAGCGTGGTGATCAGCAGCAGTTCGATGACGCGCGGCTTGGTCAGCGCCGTGTACGCGCGGACGCGCGCACCGGCGCTCCGCACGTGTGCGCGCAGGTTCCGCGCGCATTCCGACGACCGCACGGACTCCGGCGACCGCACGGACTCTGATCGCGAGCGCACGGATTGCGATCGCGACGGCACAGACTCCGGCGACGTTGGCTCCAGCGAGGCCGCCTGCCCCGGCACGGGCTCGGCGGTGGCCCCGGCGGGGGCGTCGGCCGTGATGCCGTCGTAGGCGTCGCACGGCCCACCGTGGATCCCGAGCCGGTTTCCGAGCACGGTCACGATGGGGCCTGTCGCCCGACGTGCTTCATTGCCTCTTCCACAACCCCGTCCGCTGATCCGTTTCTCGCCGTGCCCTTGCGACCGCGCACTCACTGTAGTGCGCCATCGCGGTCAACCCCACACCGGGGTGCGCAAGCGGTTCGGGCGCCACGATCACGTAGCGACGAACGAGATAGGCTCGATGCGTTCGTACCGCGTCCGCCCAGGCCGCCGCGGCCTCGGCGCGACGCACGCGGGGTTGCCGACAGCCGGTCGAGAGGAGCCATGCGTTCCGGTGAGTACGCAGTCCGAGATCAACACGCTTGAGTGGTCCGCACTCGATCGCCGGGCCGTGGACACCGTCCGCGTCCTGGCCATGGACGCGGTCGAGGAGGCGGGCTCCGGGCACCCCGGGACGGCCATGAGCCTCGCACCCGCGGCCTACCTGCTCTTTCAGCGCTTCCTGCGGCACGACCCCACCGACCCGGTGTGGCCGGGACGCGACCGGTTCGTGCTGTCGTGCGGCCATTCCAGCCTGACGCTCTATATACAGCTGTATCTGTCCGGGTACGGCCTCAGCCTCGACGACCTCAAGGCGCTGCGCAGGTGGGGCAGCCTGACCCCGGGCCACCCGGAGTACGGCCACACCGCGGGCGTTGAGACCACGACCGGGCCGCTCGGCCAGGGCATCGGCAACGCCGTCGGCATGGCCATGGCGGCCCGCCGCGAGCGCGGCCTGTTCGACCCTGACGCGGCCACCGGCGAAAGCCCCTTCGACCACCACGTCTGGGTGTTCGCCTCCGACGGCGACATCGAGGAGGGCATCAGCCACGAGGCCAGCGCGCTGGCCGCGCATCAGCGGCTCGGCAACCTCATCCTGCTCTACGACGACAACCACATCTCGATCGAGGACGACACGGCGATCGCCAAGTCCGAAGACGTCGAGGCTCGCTACGCGGCCTATGGCTGGCACGTGCAGCGGGTCGACTGGACCGGCGCCGACGGGGCGTACGAGGAAGACGTCGCGGCGCTGGCCGCGGCGCTGACCTCCGCGCGCGCGGAGACGGGACGGCCCTCGTTCATCGCGCTCCGCACGGTCATCGGCTGGCCGGCGCCGAACAAGCAGAACACCGGCAAGATCCACGGGTCCGCGCTGGGCGCGGACGAGGTCGCCGCGACGAAGAAGATCCTCGGCTTCGATCCGGCGAAGAAGTTCGACGTGGCCGAAGACGTCTTGGCGCACGCCAGGCAGATCCAGGGCCGCGGCCGGGCCGCGCACGCCGCCTGGCGGGAGCACTACGAAAAATGGCGCGCGGCCAACCCCGAGCGGGCCGTCGAATACGACCGGATCTCCGCCCGCCGGCTGCCCGCCGGCTGGGCCGACAAGCTGCCGGTCTTCGAGCCCGGTACGGACATCGCCACCCGCGCCGCCTCCGGCCAGATCCTCGCCGCGCTCGGGCCGGTGCTGCCCGAGTTGTGGGGCGGCTCGGCCGACCTGGCCGAAAGCAACAACACCACGATGAAGGGCGAGCCGTCCTTCATCCCCGACGAGTTCCAGACCAAAGAGTTCAGCGGCGACCGGTACGGCCGTACGCTGCATTTCGGCGTCCGCGAGCACGCGATGGGCGCGATCTTGTCGGGCATCGCGCTGCACGGCGGCACCCGGCCCTACGGCGGCACCTTCCTCGTCTTCAGCGACTACATGCGCCCGGCGGTGCGGCTCGCCGCGCTGATGAAGCTGCCCGTCACCTACGTGTGGACGCACGATTCGATCGGGCTCGGCGAGGACGGCCCGACCCACCAGCCGGTCGAGCACCTGTGGGCGCTGCGCGCGATCCCCGGGCTCGACGTCGTACGGCCCGCCGACGCCAACGAGACGGCGGTCGCCTGGCGGACCATCCTCGAGCACGCCGACCGGCCCGCCGGACTGTGCCTGACCAGGCAGAAGCTGCCGACCTTCGACCGCGCCGCGCTGACCTCGGCCGCGGAGACGGCGCGGGGCGGCTACGTGCTTGTGGAGGCGTCGGCCGGCGCGCCGGAGGTGATCATCATCGCGAGCGGCAGCGAGGTGCGAATCGCGGTGGCGGCGCGGGAAATCCTCGAGGCCGAGGGCACCCCCACCCGGGTCGTGTCGATGCCGTGTGTGGAGTGGTTCGAGGCCCAGGATGAGGCCTACCGGCAGCGGGTACTGCCGCCTGCGGTGCGCGCCAGGGTATCGGTCGAGGCCGGCATCGCCCTCGGCTGGCGTGGGTACGTCGGCGACGTGGGCGAGTCGGTGAGCCTGGAGCACTTCGGAGCCTCCGCCGACTACAAAACGTTGTTCCAACAGTTCGGCTTCACGCCCGAGCGCGTGGTCGCGGCGGCGCGCGCCAGCCTGATCAAGGCCGGCGCCGCGGGCCGGGGCGAGACGACCGGCAACTGAGCGGCCCGAACCGGACCGGACGGAAACCGGACTGCGGGAACCGAGAGGAGACCAGCCCGATGAGCGAGATACTCACTAAGCTTTCCGCCGAAGGCGTGTCGATTTGGCTTGACGATCTCAGCAGGGAACGCCTGCGCACGGGCAACCTCGCCGACCTGGTCAAAAACCACAACGTCGTCGGCGTGACGTCCAACCCGACGATCTTTTCCAAAGCGATGAGCAAGGGCGACGCCTACGACGGCCAGATCCGCGACCTCGCGGTGCGCGGCGTGGGGGTCGAGGAGGCCTCCCGCGCGCTCACGACGTACGACATCCGCTGGGCGTGCGACGTGCTGCGGCCCGTCTACGACCGCACCGAAGGCCAAGACGGCCGAGTGTCGCTCGAGGTCGATCCGCGGCTGGCGCTCAGCACTGAAGAGACGGTCGCCGAGGCGCGCGCGCTGTGGTGGATGGTCGACCGGCCCAACCTGTTCATCAAGATCCCGGCGACGGCCGCGGGGCTCCCCGCGATCACGGCGGCGCTGGCGGAAGGCATCAGCGTCAACGTCACATTGATCTTCTCGTTGCAGCGGTACGGCGAGGTCATCGACGCGTTCTTCGCCGGCCTGGAGCAAGCGCGGGCCGGCGGCCACGACCTGTCGACGATCGCGTCGGTTGCGTCGTTTTTCGTGAGCCGGGTGGACACCGAGATCGACAACCGCCTGGAGAAGATCGGGTCGGCGGCGGCCAAAGACCTGCGCGGCAAGGCGGGGGTGGCCAATGCCCGCCTCGCCTACGCGCTGTTCGAGGAAAAGACCGGCACCGAGCGCTGGCGCGCGCTGCTGGCGGCCGGCGCCCGCCCGCAGCGGCCGCTGTGGGCCTCGACCGGCGTCAAAGACCCGGCCTACCCCGACACGATGTACGTCGATGACCTGATCGCCCCCGGCACCGTCAACACCATGCCGGAGGCGACGCTGCACGCCGTCGCCGACCACGGCCGGCCGGCCGGCAACACCGTTCAGCCGTTCTACGACGACGCCCGCGCGCACATGGCGGCGCTCGCCCAGACCGGAGTCGACTACGACGACGTGGTCAGGGTGCTCGAGGAGGAGGGCGTCGAGAAGTTCGAAACGTCGTGGAACGAGCTGCTCGCGACGATCAAACGGGAACTGGAGGACAAGGCATGACCGGAGCGACGGCCGCGGAGCGAGCGAGAAGGCGAGCGCGACGATGACCCGAGCGGCGAGCCGACGAGCGAGCGGAGTGGCCGGTCGGCCCCACACAGCCAATCCCTGTCCGGCGGCGAGACCGGCCGCGGAGCGAGCGA
The DNA here is from genome assembly GCA_937891035.1 of uncultured Thermomonosporaceae bacterium. GTDB lineage: Bacteria > Actinomycetota > Actinomycetes > Streptosporangiales > Streptosporangiaceae > CALAED01. The sequence goes on from CALAED010000737.1 coordinate 6,044, forward strand.
GAAGGCGAGCGCGACGATGACATCAGTGGTGACCGCGGGGGGCGTTTCCGTCACCACCTGGGGGGTCATCGCGGACGCCGAGGCCGTGCTCGACCGGCTTGTCTCCGACGGCGTCCCCGGAGCCCTGGCGAACAAGAACGCCCAGTTGTGGGGCCCGGACGCGGCCGAGGAGGCGGGCAAGCGGCTCGGCTGGCTGGACCTGCCGGAAACCTCGCGCGCCCTGCTCCCCCGGCTCGCGGGGCTCGGCTCCCCCGGCCTCGACCGGGTCGTGCTGGCCGGCATGGGCGGGTCCTCGCTGGCGCCCGAGGTCATCACGCGCACGGCGGGCGCGCCGCTGACCGTTCTGGACACGACCGACCCCCATCAGGTCGCCCGCGTCGTCGGCGACCGGCTGGAGCGCACCATCGTCGTGGTGTCGAGCAAGAGCGGGGGCACCGTCGAGACCGACAGCCACCGGCGCGTGTTTGAACGTGCCTTCCGCGACGCGGGCATCGATCCCGCCGAGCGCATCGTGGTCGTCACCGACCCGGGGTCGCCGCTCGAGGCGACCGCGCGGGAGGCCGGCTACGCGGTCGTGCCCGCCGACCCCGACGTCGGCGGGCGCTACAGCGCGCTGACGGCCTTCGGCTTGGTGCCGAGCGCGCTGGCCGGCGTGGACGTGGCCCGGCTGCTCGACGAGGCCGCCGGTCTGTCCGCCGCGCTCCGCCTGTCCTACGACAACCCGGGTTTGGCGCTGGGCGCGGCGCTCGGTGCCTCCGCGCTCGCCGGCCGTGACAAGTTGGTCATCGCCGACCACGAGTCGGGCATCTTCGGGTTCGGCGACTGGGCCGAGCAGCTGATCGCCGAGTCGACCGGCAAGCAGGGCAGAGGCCTGCTGCCGGTCGTGGTCGAGGGCGTGTCCGCGCCGGGCTTCGAGCCCGCAGACGACGTCCGCAGGGTCGTCATCGGCCACCGGCCCGATGAGTTCGGCGGCGGCCAAGAGGACTCGGCCGGTGGTCGCGATCCGGCGGGGCTCGGCGTGTCCGGCCCGCTCGGCGCCCAGTTCCTGCTGTGGGAGTACGCCACGGCGGTGGCCGGCCGGGTGATCGGGATCAACCCGTTCGACCAGCCCAACGTGCAGGAGTCGAAGGACAACACCGCCGCCCTGCTGCGCGACGCGCAAGAGGGCGCGCCGCCGTCCGCGGTTTCGAGCGAGCCCGCGCTGGTGACGGGGGCGGTCGAGGTGCACGGCCCGGCCGAGCTGCTGGGCGGCGCCGGCGACCTGCGCGATCTGCGCGACCTGTTCGACATCCTGCTCGAGGCCGTGCCCGATCGTGGTTACCTCGCCCTCATGGCCTACCTCGACCGGGTCGGCGAGGCCGACGTCGCCGGGCTGCGGCCGAGCCTCGCGGCCCGCGCCGGCCAGAGCCGCAAGACGCCGGCGCCGGTCACGTTCGGGTGGGGGCCGCGGTTCTTGCACTCGACGGGCCAATACCACAAGGGCGGCCCGCCGACGGGGGTGTTCCTGCAGATCACCGGCGCGGTCACCACGGACATCGAGGTCCCCGGCAAGCCGTACACCTTCGGGCAACTGCAGCTCGCCCAGGCGTTCGGCGATCTGCGGGCGCTGCGCTCCCGCGGCCGCCCGACGATCCGCCTGCACCTGCGCGACCGGTCCGAGGGCCTGGCTCAGCTCATGGATGCCGCTGCCACTTGACGCCATATTTGGCCGGATCGGTTGGTTGCTTGGATATCGTCCGCATCCCCCTGGGACGATGGGTGACGTGGGGTAACAAGGGCGACGAGGGAGGAGGCGACTCGGATGCAGGCGGCGCAACTGACCGGAGTGGACGTGCTGACCCGCGGCGAGGTGCTCGAATCCGCCCTGCAGGCCAGGGACTACCTGGTCGCCAACGGGGTGCCGGCCGGGCTCGCGGCCAAGGATCCTCGGCTGTGGGGCGGCCGCGCCGTCGATCACAGCGGGCTCGGCTGGCTCGACCTGCCGCGCACGTCGAATGAGCTGTTGTCGCAGGTCGATGGGTTGGTCAGCGAGATCCGCTATTCGGGGCTCGACAACGTCGTCCTCATCGCCATGGGCGCCGAGGCCTTGGCCGCTCAGACGATCGTCGAGGACGTGGGCGGCGGCGCCGCGCTGACCATCGTCGACGGCACCCCGCCGCTGACCGAGGTGCTCGATCCGGCGCGGCTGGACCGCACCTTCATCGTCATGTCGAGCAAGCGGGGCGCCGCCCTTGAGACCGAGGCCTGTCGCCGCATCCTCGAGCAGGCCTTGCGCGACCACGGCCTGTCCGAGCCGGAGATCGCCCACCGGTTCCTGGTGATCACCGATCACGGCAGCCCGCTGGACGGGTTCGCGCGCGAGCGCGGGTACCGCGTGGGCCTCACTGACCCGTACCTGCCCGGCCACTTCGGCGCGCTGTCGGCGTACGGCATGGTGCCGGCCGTCGTGGCCGGCGCCGAGGTCGGCCCGCTTCTCGACGAGGCCGCTGGCGTTCTGCCCTATCTGGCCAGGGAGGAGGCCAACCCGGGGCTGCTGCTCGGGGCGATCCTCGGCGGCTGTGCCCTGGGCGGTCCGCAGGGCGTGCCGCGCGACAAGCTCGTCATCCACACCAGCAGCCGGCCGCTGGGCGGCTGGTTGCGCCAGTTGGTCGCGGCCGCGACCGGCAAGCGCGGCCGGGGCATCCTGCCGCTCGACGACACCGGCTGGCGGTTGCCCGACCCCGGGCATGATGTGCACGGCATCGCGCTCAACCCGCGCAGCCCGGCGACCGCCGGAGCCGACACGTCGGTCTTCGGCCCGCTGGGCGCGCAGTTCCTGCTGTGGGACTACGCCGCGGCGGCGGCCGCCTGGCTGATCGGCGTCAACCCCTTCGATGGCCCTGAGGAGTACGTCACGGAGGTCGAGAACGACGCCGCGGGGATGCTCAGCACCGGCCCGCCGCTGCCGTCGGGCGAGCCGACCTTCGTCGACGACATGATCGAGGTGTACGTCGACCCGGCCATCGGGCATTTCGGCGGGCCCAACCTGCGCGACGTGATCGAGGGGATCGTCCGCAGCGTCCCGGTGAACGGCTATCTGTCGGTGGTGTCGTACCTGTCCGGTCGGCAGTTGCTCGCCGAGGGGTTCACTCAGCGGCTCGCCGAGCGCATCCGCCGCCCGGTCTCCTTCGAGTCGGGGCCGGGCGCGCTGCAGGGGACGGCCTCCTACCACAAGGACGGCCCACGTACCGGGGTGTTCCTCGTGGTCACCGCCGATGCCGAGGAGGATACGCCGGTGCCCGACCAGTCGTACACGCTGGGCTCGCTGCGGCTGGCCCGCGCGCTCGCCGACGTACGGGCGTTGCGGCGGCGCCGGCTGCCCGTCGTGTGGCTGCACCTGCGCGATCCGGCCGGCGGAACGGCGCGGCTGACCGAGGCGGTATGAGCGGGCTGCCGACACGGGACAGGGTGGAGCATGGCACCGATCGGCGGACCGGCGCGGCACGGCGGCGAGAAGCGGTCGCCCCGGCGCTCGGCCGAGGGGCGGCGGCGACGGGGGAACCGGGGAAGCGGATGAGCGATGTGACGACCGTTACCTCGGGGAACGTGCGGATCACCGCACGCGCCTCGGTGCGCGACGCGGCCCAGCGTGTCCTCGGCCGGCTGTGGATCGACAAGGTGCCGGTACGGCTGGCCTCCGACGATCCGACTTTGTGGGGTCTGCCCCCCGGTGTCGAGCGGTGCTGGCCGGCCGCCCCGGGGATGACCCGGGCGTTGCTGCCGAGTTTCGGTGAGCTGGCCGCCCGGGCGCGTGCCGCCGGGCTCACCGACGTCGTGCTCGTGGGCCGGGGCGCCCCCGCCGCCGCGGCCAGGGTCGTCGCGCGCCACGCGAAGGCGCCGCTGACCGTGCTCGACGGCCTCGATCCGGCGCCGACGCTGCGCCTGGGCGCCGACCCCGACCGGCTGCGCCGTACCGTCGTCGTCGTGACCGGCGGCGACGACGTCAGCGCCGCGCACGCCGGCATCCTGCGGCGGCTGCTGCGCGATCTCGGCTTGACTCACGACGAACTGGCCGAGCGTTTCGTCATGCTGTCCGACCACGTGACGGCGGCGGACGACAGGCCGGACGCCAGAACAGACGATCTGCCTGACCGGGTGGCCCCCGTGCCCGAGGACTCCGGGGACAGGGTGCCGGCCGCCCCGCGCGGCGGGGTGTTCGGCGCGCTGTCGCCCGACGCGCTGCTGGCGGCGGCGCTGGCCGGGGTAGACGTCCCGGAGATCCTCGACCAGGCCACTGCCGTCCTGCCGTCGCTCACCCGGCCGGAGAACAACCCCGGCCTGATCCTCGGCGCCATCCTCGGCGGGTGCGCACGGCAGGGCCGGGACAAGGTGGTCATCGCCGGCTTCGGCGCACGCTACCCCGGCCTGGACGAATGGGCCGGCAGACTGCTCGCCGGCGCCACCGGCCGGCCGCGGGCCGACGCCCGGTTCAGCGGCGGCGTGGTGCCCGTGGTCCAGGGCGGCGGCCTGCCGCTGTCACCGGCCGGCGGTCTGTTCCTCGTCGCGCTCGACGGGCGTCCACACCAAGACGACGCCACCGTGACCGGTCCGCTCGGCGCGCAGTTCGTGGTGTGGGAGTACGCCGCGGCGGTCGCCGCCTACCTGCTGGGAGCCGATCCATTCGCGCCGGTCGGGACCGGCCAGGCGGACGCGGGCAGGGAACGGGCCGGGGAGCCGCTGTTTCGTGACCGCGACATCGACGGCTACGCCGACGACGGACACCCCGAGGGCGATCCCGGCGACGGTGACCATGACGGGCAAGCCGGCGCCGGCGCGGGTGCCGGCCGGGACGCCGGGGCCGGGCCGGGGAACGTTTCCGAGCTGCTCGACGACCTGCTCGCCGCTATCCCGGCGCACGGCCACCTCGCGATCTTGTCCTACCTCGACCCTGATCCGTTCCTCGGGCAGGGGCGGGCGGTGCGGCGCCTGGCGGCGGCACTGGCAGCGCGCGCCGGCCGGCCGGTGACGGTCTCCTGGGATCCGGCGGACCTCGCCCCCGGTGGCGGCATCGGCGCCGGGCGGGGCCAAGGCGGCGTATATCTCGTGCTGACCGGGAACGTCATGGACGACAAACCGGTTCTGGAT
>CALAED010000738.1 GCA_937891035.1 uncultured Thermomonosporaceae bacterium
ACGCGGACCTGGCCGGCGTGCTGCCCGACAACCCGCGCCGCGCCTACAGCGTGCTTCCCATCGTCAAGGGCCTGGTCGACGACGCCGACAACCTGGTGGAGTTGCACCCGAAGTGGGCTCCGAACATCGTGACCGCGCTGGGCCGGCTGGGCGGCGGCACGGTCGGCATCATCGCCAACAATCCGTTGCGGCTGGGCGGCTGCCTGGACGCGACCTCGGCCGAGAAGGCGGCCCGGTTCGTCCGGATGTGTGACGCCTTCGGGGTGCCGCTGATCGTGGTGGTGGACGTCCCCGGCTATCTGCCCGGCGTCGGCCAGGAACACGACGGAGTCGTACGGCGCGGCGCCAAGCTGCTGCACGCCTTCGCCGAGGCCACCGTGCCGCGGGTGACGCTGGTCACGCGCAAGGCCATCGGGGGCGCCTACATCGCCATGAACTCCCGGTCGCTCGGCGCGACCAAGGTGTTCGCCTGGCCGACCGCCGAGATCGCCGTCATGGGCCCGGTGGCCGCCGTGCGCATCCTGCACCGACGCAAGCTGGCGGCGGTGCCGGAGGACCAACGGCACGCGCTGGAGACCGAGTTGGCCGCCGCCCACGAAAAGATCATCGGCGGTTTGGACCGCGCTCGGGATCTCGGCGTCGTCGACCAGGTCATCCAACCCGGCGAAACGCGCACCGCCATCGCCCGCGCCATCGCCGGCGCCACCCCCGCCCGCGGCGCCCACGGCAACATCCCGCTCTAGGGTCAATGCCGCTCAGCTACGGACGGGGTCTGCTGTCGAGGCTGACGCGCGATGTCGTTCGTCGGCGCCGCCGTGACGGCGCTGTGCCCGCATATACGGCTGTACGACGCTACGGCGTTGACTTCGCCGCGCACGGATGAGGAGCAGCGCGTGCTGATAGAGCAACCGTTGCGGTTCCGCCATCTGATCAGCCGCGTCTGACTTCGGATCGAAGTCATGGACGCGTATTCCCAACCCGAAGTCAGTGAGTTCCTCGGTTCGCATCGTCTTCCTTCGTGTGGAGCTGTGATCGTCGAGCCGGTCCGGCCCCGTGGCCGTCGAGTGCGGCGAGGTTGGCGCGGATGGCGCCGACGGTGACCTGCGGGTCGTAGGTGCGGTCGAGGCCGTGGGCGGTGAGGACGTCCAGCGCGGCTCGCCAGTGCCGCCGCGCCCGCTCGCGGTTCCCCTCGCCGCGGTGGGCCTGCGCCAGGCCGTCGTGGGCGCGGGCCTGGTTGGTGGGGTGCCCGAGTTCGGTCGCGATCGACAGCGCGGCTTGGTGCCGGGCCTGCGCCTTCTCGTAGCGCCCCATATCGGAATATGTACGGCCAAAGCCGTCGAGGGAGTCGAACTGGGCGGTGCCGTTGTCGGCGGCGCCGGCGACGGCGAGGGCTCGCTCGAAATGTTCGAGCGCCTGCTCGTGTCGGCCCTTCGCCAGGTGGACGTGGCCGAGGCCGTACAGGCAGTTGTGCTCCGCGGCCTGATTGCCGGTGAGCCGGATCAGGTCGAGTGACTGCCCGTAGTGCTCTTCGGCCCGGTCGTACCGCCCCTGGACGCGGTGGAGGTGGCCGAGGCAGCGCAGCGCGTGCGCCTCCCACTCGCGATCGCCGATGGCGCGTGCGACCTCGAGAGCGGTCCCGTAGTAGTGCGCCGCCTTGTCGTAGCGCCCCCGTACCCGGTGGGTGTAGCCGAGACCGGCGAGCGCGTGCCATTCGCCGGGTCGGTTCCCGGTGCGGCGTGCGGTCTCCAGTGCCCGCTCGAAGCGGGTCGCGGCCTGCTCGTACCGGCCCCGCAGGCGTTCGGCCTCGCCCACCTCAATCAGCGCGCGTACAAGCAGATCGGCGGCACGGGAGCGGTGTGGGTGGGCGGTGACGATGTGGTCGAGGCGCTCGGCGGCGGCGTCGGCCTGGCCATTGTCAACCTCTAGCTCGGCGAGTTCCTCCACCGCGCCGACGTATTGCGGCTTCAAGTCGGCGGATGGCGGGCTTGGCCACAGGCCAACGGCAGCCCGCAGACCGGCGACCGCGGCGGCCGGGTCGGTGGGCCGTACCTCTCGCGCGTGCCGGAGCAGGGCGCGGAAACGTGACCAGTCCACTGCCGGGACGTCCTGGCGGCCGGCCATCGGCTGTCACCTCACGGCGATGGGGCGACGGGGTCCCCCGCCGGCCTCGCACAATGAGCGTGCTCTCCGAGCGAAGAACTACAACATCTCGAAACCCCGCCGGGCTGACAACTCTTCATCCATATCAGTAATGGTGATGTCAACCTTTTGGTACCTCTCCTCGCCGATCGGCGAACCGAAGTGCAGAATCCAAAAAAGGGAATGCGGGTCATGACCGTTCAGACCGAGCTGATTAACCGCTCGCACGGTGCAGGGCTCTTGTCCCGGCCGAAAGCCGACCCAGGCCTTCCCCGGCGGCGAGCAGGATCTGGCGCCCGGCCGCGTTCGTGCCATCGGTAGGGGAGCGGGTCGAACTCGCCCGGCAATCTGGTCCGTCGGATTGTCGGTGCCGCTCGCTAGGGTCCGGGGCGTGAACCGTACGGATCGGCTGTACGCGATCGTGGAGGAGTTGCGCGCGGCGGCACCAGGGCGGCGCAGCGCCAGGGAGCTGGCCGCGCGCTATGAGGTGAGCGTGCGCACCATCGAGCGCGACATCGACGCGCTGCTGCAGGCGGGCGTGCCCATTTACGCAGATGTGGGGCGGCGCGGAGGCTACACGCTGGACAAGTCGATGACCTTGCCGCCGCTCAACTTCACGCCGGCCGAGGCGGTCGCCGTCGCCGTTGCGCTGAGTCGGGCGGACGGCACACCGTTCGCGGCGGCGGCGCGCGGCGCCGTACACAAGATCGTGACGGCGATGTCCGCGCGTGATGCCGCCGCCGCGCGTGAGCTCGCCAACCGGGTGCGCGTGTTCGAACGGGCCGGCGAAGAGCCGCGGCCGGTCCCGGTGGTGATCCAGGACGCCATCGCGGCCCGGCAGGTGCTGCGCCTGACCTACGTCGACCGCGTCGGCATGCGCACCGAGCGTGCGGTCGAGCCGGTGCTGTTCATGGTTGGAGGCGGCCGGCAGTGGTATCTCATCGCCTGGTGCCGGCTGCGCCAGGCCGCGCGCGCCTTCCGCGTTGATCGGATCAGCCATGCCGAGGCGACCGGCGAGCCGGCGCCCGAACACTCTTACGAGGACTTCGCGCCGAACATCCCCGACCTCGTCGCCCGCGCGCCGGCCCTTGGGCCCGGCTGATGCGCTGACGAATGCGTCTGACGTGTAAGGACCATGGAGGTCGTCGACGGTGCTCGGTCGTGGGGGTAAGCAATCCGAGCGGCCCGGTCAGCCGGTGCGGCGGGAGCGGGCCAGCGCCAGCCAACCGAGGGCCACGCCGATCAGGCCTGCCACCATGGCCATCAGGGCCCCGCCCAGCCCGTTGCCGGTGCCGATACCACCGGAGGAGGTGGCCACGACCAGCCCACCGAGGGCCACGCCGATCAGCCCTGCCACCAAGGCCGCGATGGCCCCGCTTCGCCCGGACCGGATGCCGATGCGACCGGCGGACCGGGCCAGCACCAGCCCCCCGATGACCACGCCGATCAGCGCCGCCACCGCCGCCACCATCGCCCCGAGTCGCCCGGCGCTCATGGCGAAGACACTGGCGGCGGCCGGCTGGACCGAGGCGTGCGCGGCCGCCGGTTCAGCTTGTCCGAAACCTCCGATCAGGGCGACTCCGGTCATGGCAAGCACAAATCGAACAGACATGAGGTGCTCCTTGTCCTCTCGACGGATGGACGTCGCCTGATCATGTCCCCCGTAACCGCCGCCGGTCGTCTTGCGGGCGGAGGCAATCCGCACTACCGCCGATGCCGCAGCCGGCTACCGCGCTCGGCGCAGGCGCGGTGAGACTACCGCGTGTGCGGTAGCCGGCCGATCATCCGCGCGCAGGAGTCGCCCGCGCGGACATCCGGCTAGGGTGCGCGCATGAGCACAGGACGGTCCGGTGTCCTGGACTGGGCCAAAGACTGGGCGATCGCCATCGGTGTGGCGGCGACGCTGCTGGTCACCGGACTATCCGGACAGCACTCCGCCACGAGCATCGACCTGCTCGGCTACGCGCTATTGACGGCGGGCGGCCTGGCGCTGGCC
>CALAED010000739.1 GCA_937891035.1 uncultured Thermomonosporaceae bacterium
CCGCCACGAGCCGGTCATCGGAGTCCTTGAGCTCGGCCAGCCTCTCGACGGTGTACTCCCACTGCTCGGCTTTGCTGCCCACGTTCGCCACCAACAACCGGATCTTTGGCTCACCGTCCTGGTCACCTTGATTGTTGCGGTATTGGGCCAGGTAGGCGCCCTCCAGTTCACGCCGAACGGATTCCGGGGAGTTGCTGTCGTCGTCAGTGAGGGTGAAGGACGTCATATACGCCACGCTGACGTACTCTTTTTTGGCGTCCTTGATCCTCTTGTTTTCCGCATAAATCTTGTCCTCGACTTTAGCGAGGTGCTCGCTAAAGTGAAACGAGCCATCCGTGACCCCCACGCATTCGCCATGCTGACCTTGTTTGGCGACGCCGTCTGCGCAGGCCTTCAGCGAGCGGAAACCCCAGAATCCGGCGATTCCGGTGACCAGCAGTATCGCCAGAGCGGTAGAACCCCAGCGCAGGGTCCTCATGTTTATCAGCTTCTTTAACGGCACGTCACTCACCACCCGTCCGCGCACGTCGGGGGATGCCGCCAGCTGCGGTAGCGGTCAGCCTGGTTGTACAGGGTCACGATGTCGCTTCCCTTCAATTCCGCAAGGTGGTTAAATTTGCTCGCGATCACGTCACCAAGCCGCATCCCAGGATCGCCGAGTGGATCACTCCAGATCCACCGGGCTACAACCAAACTCCGGATGATCGAAAACGCCGTTACCGCAGGCTCGGGATACTGAGGTGTGAGGTCGGCAAGTAAGGCCAGCGGCTCGCGATCTGAGCGGAGTCGGTTAGGCGCTGAGGTGATCAGGTCGAATTCGTCGACCCAATCGGCTGCATCCGCCTGGTGGAACCGGTCGACGAGGAACTCGACGACCAGGTTCGTCTCTCCGCTTGCGAGCCGGTGGTACATCGCCTCCACGTCGTCGCCGCTCTGGTCGAATTGTTCGGTGAGCTGATGATGTGCGTCCTTCCATTCCTCTGGCTCGGTGGCAAGTTCCCACAATAAGAGCCGGCGCAGCCACGGGTGCAGGCCGGGTGGCGAGCCTTCAGGACTGAACAACAGCCAACGCGCCCGGACGGTATTGAACAGGGATTCTCTTTCGTCGCCGACCGCCCCGCCTGCTAAGACCTGTATGCCGACCGACAGGTCTCGGGCGGCGGCAGAACGAGCGAGTGCGGCGCGCTGCTCCGCAGGGAAATCGCCTAGCATATGGTCCAAAGCGAGCCGGACAAGCGTGTGGCCTTCATGGTGCAGGAACTCAGGACGGTCGGGTCCGGTTCGTACGACATGGTTGGGGAGATCGCGTAGCCACAAATCCCGGTTGACAGGGTCGTTTACGGAGGGGTTGGGGAGATCGAGCACCTCTAGCACACGGTGCACTGCCCAAGGCAGTCCGCAGGTAAGCCGATGTACGAAGGGGGCAAGATCAGCATGACGCGGCGACTCAACGTCGATCCGCGTACGCACCTCGTCTAAGGTGAGATCGCGAAGGCCGATCGGATACCACCATGAATCGTTGCTCTCATGGCCAGATCGACGCTTTGTCCAGTCCCCGAGGGATGCCTGATCAGGTGCTCGCGCAATCCAAGGCCATTGATCGCCAGTCGACGTACCCCAGGCGCGCAACCAGCGGTGCGTGCTGCCGACGACGACCAGCGGATCGCACGGCGCGTCGTTAACCACTGCGTCATGCCGCGCGTAGACCATCAGATCGAGGAAACGCTGCCCGGCATTGGTCTGGCAGTTGTCCAGCAGGACCAGAAAGGAGTGTGCGGACAAGTGCCGGTCGGCGTTTTGCCACAGATCTGTGAGGAACGCCGCGAAGAGCACTCGGTCCAGCGCCGCCTTCTGCCTCTCGTCGCCGGTATGTCGCCACTGGTTGAGCTCGACGAGCGTGTCCCACGGGTCGGTGCAGTTCGGCACGAGCCGATTCTCCTTATACCACCTGAGGCCGCTATTGAATATGAAAGGCAGTCGACCGCGTCCAGCGTCACGCATCAGGGTGGCGACGACGTCTGGAGTGCCGGGAGGGAGGCCGAGTGCGTTGCCCGCCACCGTGACGAAGGCACTCAGGTAGTCGCCATGGCTCTTTTCCGCGCTGCGCAGACGCCCGTGCAGCATGGACTTAATGTCCCGCCGTCCGATTCCCCGGTTGGCCATCTGCAGTTCCTGGTCGGAGGCGAGCAGGCCAAGGATCAACCGGGGGAATCGCACGCTGCGGTACTCGGGGATCTTGCGTTCGAGATGCCTGGCGATCAACGCGAGAGCGTAGCGGGGAAGGAGATCGTTGCCGGACTCGAAGTTGAGGTACGCGAGCGGGACGCGGCGTCCCCGGCGTCCGAACTGACTCATGATCGCGGTATGGACGTTGCTGGCACCGCTGCCCTTTGATCCCACCATCATGATCACTGGGCGCTCGGTACCGAGCGATTGGCGGACGCAATCGTTGACAAGAGAGAGGATCCCGTTGCGCCCGCGTAGGCTCACTCCGCCGTCCGTCACGTAACCTCCTCCACCGGTCGGAGAAAGGATTTTTCCATCATTGCATCGTAGATGCGCCAAATACTGACAACCGGGGCATAGTTCCGTGTTTGCCGATGATCCCGACGTCGGCGGCGCACGACCGATCAGCTGGGCGCCGATCTTCCGGCGTAGTACGCCGACCCGCGACCGATGATCTTCCGCAGTGAGGACATATCGGATGACACACCGAGGGGAGCGCCCGCGTTGAGGCACTCTGTCGGGGATCTTAAGAATGGCCGGTTATGCCGGCCTTAGCGCCATCAACACCATCGAGATCCAGGTCGGCGGCCGTACCGTCACTCCGCCGACCCACTTCCCGACGACCTCCGCGACATCCTCGACCGCATCCACGGACGTTCAGGTGCGCACTACCTGTCGCAACTGAGGCCTTATAGCGGTGGCCAGAGTCGGATTCGCCACGACGGGATTGCACTCGCGTTGGGGCCTGGGCAGCTCATGGAGGCGTGGGCACCATCCAAATGACGGCTGGATTCCCCTATCCCGGCCTCGATCAGGACGTACGGACGGTCGGGGGCGAGCCGCTGCCCGATCGGCGCCGGGGTGAGCCGGTGTATCGGAACAGGGGACGCGGGTCGAAGAAGGCGGCGACGCGGCGGGGCGCCGACATGCCGGCGTGCAGTCGCCGGCGCACGTCACCGGCGGCCGCCCAAGCGCGGGCTTGGTCGTCCGCGGCGCGCTCATCCGGGGCGAAGGCCGCCGCGTCGACCAGCGCCGCCAGCCGCGAGATCTCCTGCGGGTTCGGCGCCAGCCGGACGACCTCGCCCGTGGTGAGCGCCGGGCTCACGGCCAAGCCGGCCTCCCTGAGCCGGTCCGTCGTCTCCCACCAGGCGCCCAGGATGGCGCGGCGCGGGGACCGGTCGCGCCGCCGGCGGGCACGCCGGGCCGCCTTGGCCGCCGGCGCGGTGAAGACGAGCGCGAGCAGGCCGGCCACCACGAGCAGCCAGGTCGGCACCGGCCCGCCATCCGGCCCGGGTCCGGCTTCGGCCGGCGCACCGCTCGCCGAACCGGCGCGCGACGCGCTTTGGCGCTGCCCACCGGGCGGGCTCCGCAACGGATCGTCCTGCTGCCCTGCCTGCGGCACGGTACGGGGCGGAGCCTCGGCGGGGATGCCGATCGTATTGGACCGGGGACTGGGGTCGAGGGTCACCCAGCCGAGGCCGGCGAACCGGACCTCGGCCCAGGCGTCGACGTCGCGACCTTCGACCCGGAAGGAGCTCCCCTCATACGATCGTGGCCGAAATCCCATCACCACTCGCGCGTCCATGCCCAGATGGCGGGCCATGACCGCGAAGGCGCTGGCGTATTGCTCGCTCGTGCCCCGCCCGCTGCGCAGCAGGTTCTGGATCTGGTAGTAGCCGTGCCCGCCGGGCACGTCCGGGGCCTGGTCGTAGTGGAATTCGCCGCTGTTTTTGAAGCGTTTATAAAGGGCCGTCAATGCGTCGTACCCGGATGGCCTTCCGGCGACCGTCCGCGCCACCCAGCCCCGGATGAAAACGGTCGGTGGAGAGGGGAGCGGCTCGCCCGCGGCCGCCGGACGGGCATCGCGCAGGTCCGCGGCCCGCACGTCGTTGACCACGGACTCCGCGGCGTACTGCGCCGGCGTCGGCCTCCGGTCGGGAATCGCCACGTCACCGGTCACCTCGTCCACGCCCAATCCCGATACGGAGATGCGCGTGGCCCGGCCCGCGGTCACCAGCCAGCCCAGGCAGTTCGGCCCCGCGCTGATGCGCACCTGCTGGCTTACCGTCACCGGCCGGACCGCGGCGGGCGAGGCGTCGGGCAGCCGTTTGCCGGCCAGCCGGTAGTCGCCGGCCACCGTCCAGTACGAACCGTCGAAATGAGTGAGGGTGGCCAGCCGGAGCGGCCCGCTCGCCCGGGACGTGGTGCCGGTCAGCCGCAGGCGTAGGTCACCGTCGCGCAGCGCGTTGTACCGCTGCAACGGGCTGGTGTCGCCACACGGCCGGACGCGCGCGTCGACAAGGGTACGCGCGTCAGCGGGCGACCCGCCCGGAGCGCGGGGCCCGATCACGACGGCGGCGAAGATCGCCCCGGCCCCGATCGCCGTGGCCGCGATGAGCGCCGCCGGCCGCGGCCGGCGCCCCCCGCCGGTGAAGAGCAGCGCCACCACGAGGGCGAGGATGGCGGGAAGGTACCAGCCGGGCAGCGGACCGACGGCCGCCCCGAGCCCTTGCGCGGCGAACAGGCAGACCAGTGGCGGGCCGACCGGCGCGAGCGCGTTCCGCGCGTACGCGGCGAGCAGTCCGGCCAGAAGGGTCGCCCACCCCGCGGCGACCGCGACCGCCGCCACCGACGCGGCCGATGGATCAGCGGGCAGCGCCCCGGTGAGCAGCAGCGACGGGCCGTTCAGCGCGGTCAGCCCGGCGCCGGTCACGCCCGTGGCGACCGCCACCACGATGATGGTGCCGCCGACCGCCATGAGCGTCGGCGACAGCCGCGGCATCAGCACCGCGATGAGCGCCACCACCGTGGCTGATCCGGTGGCCGCGCCGATCGGCACGAGGAGTACGCCGAGATCGCCCGGCGCCGGCCCGCCGTCGCCGAAGAGGCCGAAGACCGGGCCGAAGGCGAACCCGGCGAGCATGCCGAGGACCCCGGCCAAGGCCACTTTGACGAATCTCATTGGACTGCCCCGCCGACCATGCGATTCCAGCCGATGGCGGCTTCGGCGGCCGATCGCGCGGTGAGCACGACCATGCCGGGCCGGCGCCGTAGTCCGGCTCGGCTGTCTAGCCCGGCGCCGGTCTCCCGGCCGGCGCCGCTGTCCCGGCCGGCGTCGTCGAGCGGCGCGACCGCGTCGAGCAAGGAGATCACCACGACCGGCCGGAACCTGCGACGCTGGTCGGCGAGCAGGGTGAGCACCGCATGCTCGGCCTGCCCGGTGATGACCACGAGCGCGCCGCCAGCCGGGCTGCGGTCAACCACGCCGAGCAGGCGCATCACGTCGGAGCCGGAGTCGCATTCGGCCAAGGCGAGCCGGTCGAGCACCGAACCGGCCCCCGACCTGCGCGCTTCGTCCGGCCGTTCGCCGAGGATGTGCAGCGCCACGGGCCGTCCGGTGTCCTCGACCGCCCGTACGACAGAAGCCGCCACCTCGACCGCCTCCTCGAAGGAGTCCCGATCGAAGACCCGGGAATTCGTGTCGAGGACGACCGTGGTCGTGGGCTCGGTGGTGTCCACGTGCTCCCGTACCACCAAGGTGCCGAGCCGCGCGGTGGACCGCCAGTGAATCTGCCGCGGGTCGTCGCCGGGCACGTACTCGCGCAGCGCGGAGAACGTGACCGTGCCGAGCCTGGCATGCAGATCGGACCGGCCTTCGTAGTCGAGGACCACGCCGACCGGCAGCGGGCGCAGCGGATGGACGCGCGGGTGCACCCAAAGAACGTCGTCGGTCGTCAACCGCCGCTCCCAGCGGAAGAGTCCGAGCGGGTCGCGCCGCGCCACGGTGAGCGGCCCAAGCACGATCCGGCCGCGTTTCGGCGCCGGCAGCGGATAGTGGATGGCCCGCAGCCCGCCCGCGGAGATCCGGGCCACTTCGAGCGTGACCGTCTCCGGGCCGACCCGGTCGACGGCGGTGAACGAAACGCTCGGCCAGCGCGTGGTGTTGCGTACCCGGATGCGGCCGAGCGCGGGCTCACCGACCGTGGTCCGCTCCGGGGTCACCTCGCGGTTGAGCTGTACGGCCGGCCTGATCAGCACCGCGCAGCCGCCGGCCGCAAGCATGGCGGCGGCCCCGGCGGCCAGCGCGACGAAGACGGCATAGCCGAGCGCCGTCCCGGCCGCGTAGCAGCAGGCCGCCAGGGCGGCCAGGCCGGCGCCGGTGCCGGTGACCGGCGGTCTCCTCTTGCCGAGAGCGGGAATCCTCATATCGATGCGGGCGACAACGTGGGCACCCGCACGCCGTCCAAGACCTCGGCGAGGACGGCGGCCGCCGTGGTCCCGCGCACCTCAGCCTGCGCGGCCGGCACGAGCCGGTGGGTGAGTACGGCGGCGGCGGTCGCCTTGACATCGTCGGGGACGACGTAGTGGCGCCCGGCGCACGCGGCGTACGTCTGGGCGGCCCGCATCAGTGCGAGGCTGCCGCGAGTGCTGACGCCGAGCCGCAGCGCCTGATGTTCGCGGGTGGCCTGGGCGAGGCGCGCCACATACCGCGCGATCTCGGGCGCGACGTGCACATCCGCGATGCTCCGCTGCACTTTCTCGACCTGCTCGGCCGTCGTGACAGCGGCGAGCGTCGGCGGCGCCGACCGGGCGCGACCGGCGAGGATCTCCTCCTCCACCTCGATGTCCGGATGACCGAGCTCGATCCGCATGAGGAAGCGGTCGAGCTGGGCCTCCGGCAGCGGGTAGGTGCCCTCCATCTCGATCGGGTTCTGCGTCGCAACGACGAGGAACGGCGTGGGCACCGGGTGGGCCACGCCGTCGATCGTCACCTGTGCCTCCTCCATCACCTCGAGCAGCGCCGACTGTGTCTTGGGAGAGGCTCGGTTGATCTCGTCGGCCACGACGACGTTGGCGAATACCGGGCCCGGGCGGAACTCGAAGGCGGCCCGGCGCTGGTCCCATACCGAGACGCCGGTGATGTCGGTTGGAAGCAGGTCGGGGGTGAACTGCACGCGGTGCGCGATGCCGCCGAAGCTCGCGGCGAGCCCCTTGGCCAGCGATGTCTTGCCGGTGCCAGGGACGTCCTCGATCAGCAGGTGGCCGCCGGCGAGCAGACAGGTCAGCGCGAGCTGAATCTGCCCGGTCTTGCCGCGCAGGATCTGTTCGACGTTGGCGGTAACGGCCCGGGCCAGACCGGCGGCGCCGTCGGGGTCATATGGCTGCATCAGATCGTCCTCATGATCATGGTGTGTTGAGGGCAGATGGCGCCGCCGCGCGTGCTCGGTCGGTGGCGGGCCATGACGTCGTGGCGGGCCATGACGTCGTGGCCGGCGCCGCGCCTCCGCGAGACACGCCGGGCGGGATGGAGACACACGTGGGTTCGGCCTGCGGTCCAGGCGGTGCCTGGGCGACCAGTGCGGCCACGCGGTAGCAGTTTTTCCGACCGGCGAACAGCGGTGCCGTATAGGAGGTCCGGCCGCGTCCCAACGCGGTCGGGGTACGGATGACGAACCGACCGTCCGTCATGTCGGACACGATGTAACCGGCAAAACCCGGTGCCGACTCCGCCTGCCGACTCCAGGTGATCGTGGCGGAAGCCCCGTCGGCCACGACGACCGATGCCGGTAGGTAATACGGCACGACCCCGGGCGGAGCGGCCGAACCGCCCGGCTTGGCGGACGGCGAACGGTCTTGGTCCTGCCGCAGCAGCGCGACGCCGACTCCGGAAGCCACGCCGACGACGG
>CALAED010000740.1 GCA_937891035.1 uncultured Thermomonosporaceae bacterium
GCTGCCCGACGCGGGCGCGGCGATGACCAGCCGGGGCACGTTCACCGCTGCTCCGCGTGCGGTGAGCTCACCATTCGATGCCCCTCTGGCCCTTTTGTCCTTGGTCCATCGGGTGCTTGACCTTGCCCATCTCGGTGACCAGATCGGCGAAGTCGACGAGCGCCGGGGCCGCGTCGCGCCCGGTGATGATGACGTGCTGCCGCCCGGGGCGGGTACGTAGCGCCTCGATCACTTCGGCGACGTCGATCCATCCCCACTTCATCGGATAGGTGAACTCGTCGAGTACGTACAGCCCGTACGTCTCCGCGGCCAGGTCGCGCTTGATCTGTGCCCAGCCCTCGCGCGCGTCGGCGGCATGGTCCTGCTCGGTGCCCGACCGCTGGATCCAGGACCACCCCTCGCCCATCTTGTGCCAGGCCACCGGGGCGCCGGCACCGGACTCGCGGTGCACGCGATCCAGCGCCCGCATCGCCGTCTCCTCGCCGATGCGCCACTTCGCCGACTTGACGAACTGAAAGACCCCGATCGGCCAGCCTTGGTTCCAGGCCCGCAGCGCCAGCCCGAACGCGGCCGTCGACTTGCCCTTGCCGGGCCCGGTGTGCACCACGACCAGCGGGCGGTTGCGCCGCTGCCGGGTGGTCAGCCCATCGGCCGGTACGTACGAAGGTTTGCCCTGCGGCATCTAGGCCACCCTTCTGGCGGCCCGGACCGCCCCGGCCAGCGAACCGGCCTCGAGATCGTCGAGCCGTACGACGTCGGCGCCGAGCGAGCGGCCCAGCCGCGCGGCCAGGCCGAGCCGCACCGGGCCCGACTCGCAGTCGACGACCATGCCGGCGCCGCCGACCGTGCCGCCGGGAGAGCGGGCGCCGGACCGTTCGGCCATCCGCCGGAGCCGGTCGGCGGCGGCCAGCGGATCGGGTCCGTACGTCGCCCGGCCGTCGGTCACCACGACGACGAGCGGGCGGCGCGCCGGGTCGCGCAGCCGCTCGAGCCCGAGCACGTGGGCGGCGCGCAGCAACCCGGCGGCGAGCGGAGTGCGGCCGCCGGTCGGCAGCGCGGCGAGCCGGCGCGCCCCCGCCTCGACCGAGGAGGTGGGCGGCAGCGCGAGCTCGGCGGACGAGCCGCGGAAGGTGACCAACCCGATCTTGTCGCGTCGCTGGTAGGCGTCGAGCAGCAACGACAGCACCGCGCCCTTGACCGCGCGCATCCGTTGCCTGGCCGCCATCGAGCCGCTCGCGTCGACCACGAACAGCACCAGGTTGCCTTCGCGGCCGTCGCGCACCGGCTCGCGCAGGTCCTCCCGGCGCAGTACAAGACCCGGCCCGCTGCGTCCCCTGGCCCGCTGGTACGGCGCGGCCGCGCGCAGGGTCGCGGGCAGATGCAGACCGCGAGCTCCGGGCCTGGCGCCCGAGGTGTGCCCGTACGGCGTGCGCGCCTTGGACCGCCGCCCAGGGGCGCCGGCGCCGAGGCCGGGCACGGTGAACAGGCGCGGGCGGTACGGCGGCGCCGCCGGCACCGGATCGCCGTCCCCGTCCGGGCCGGGCGCCGCCTCGGCGCCGTCGTGTTGGTCGGTCGAGCGTTCCGGCGCGGACGCCGAACCATGAGCGTCGAGCTGGCCGGCGTCTTGCGGCCGGTTGGCGCCGCCCCCGCCGTCGCCCCCGCCGTCGTCACCGCCGGGGCCGGAGTCGCCCGGACCGGGGCCGTCGTCGGGCCCGTCCGGCGGATCGGAGCCGGGGCC
Organism: uncultured Thermomonosporaceae bacterium; assembly: GCA_937891035.1. GTDB lineage: Bacteria > Actinomycetota > Actinomycetes > Streptosporangiales > Streptosporangiaceae > CALAED01. Next base: position 1,739 of record CALAED010000740.1, read on the forward strand.
GGCATGCTCGTCGAGGATCTCATCCAGCCGCTGCCGGTCGAGCCCGGGTGCGTCGAACGGGTCGCGGCGGCGCCGGTGCGGCAGCGCGAGCCGGGCCGCGACGCGCACGTCGTCGGCGCTGACCGCCGGGCGGCCGTGCCAGGCCGCCAGCGCGATCGCGGCGCGCGCGGTGACCAGATCGGCGCGCAGCCCGTCGACCTCGAACGCGGCGCACAGCGCGGTGATCTGCCGCAGCGCCGCCTCGGTGAGGGCCACATCGGCCAGCCGGCGCCGGGCGGCGGCGATGCGGCCGGCCAACTCGGCCTCGGCCGGCGCCCAGTCGGCGGCGAAGGCGTCCGGGTCGTCCTCGAACCGCAGCCGCCGCCGGACCACCTCGGCCCGCTCGGCGGGATCTCTGGTCGCCGCGGCCTCGACGGTCAGCCCAAACCGGTCGAGCAGTTGAGGGCGTAGCTCGCCCTCCTCCGGATTCATCGTGCCGACCAGCAGGAATCGCGCCGCGTGCCGCACCGAGACGCCCTCGCGCTCGACGTAGGACCGGCCCATGGCAGCCGCGTCAAGCAATAGGTCGACGAGGTGATCGTGGAGCAGGTTGACTTCGTCGACGTACAGCAGCCCGCGGTGCGCGGCGGCGAGCAGCCCCGGCTCATACGCCTTGACGCCCTCGGTGAGCGCGCGCTCGATGTCCAGCGAGCCGATCAGCCGGTCTTCGGACGCGCCGACGGGCAACTCCACCAGCCGGGCCGACCGGACGTCGCCGCCCGGGACGGGGCTGGGGACGTCGCCCGGGACGTCGCCGGGGACGTCGCGGCCCCGCCCGGCGCCCGACGGCGCGTGCGGCCCGTCCGGGCACTGCGGATCGGGGGCCGCCGGGTCGCACGAGAACCGGCAGCCGGGCACGACGGTGACATCGGGCAGCAGCGCGGCGAGCGCCCGTACGATCGTCGACTTCGCGGTGCCCTTCTCGCCGCGCACGAGTACGCCGCCGACCCCGGGCGAGACCGCGTTGACGAGGAGGGCCAGCTTGAGGTCGTCCATGCCGACGACGGCGGAGAACGGGTAGGCGATCAAACCTTACTCAGACACGTCGCCATGTCTCCTGCGTCCTTTCCCTCGGGTGTCCACGCCCGCGGTGGCTTCGTACGACGGCCGGAGTCTCCTGGCTCCCAGATCGCAGCTCCCGCCTCGGCCTTCCGGCGGCGGCGCCGCCGTGGCCCTGGTGTAAGGCGCGAACTCCCTGGTCACAGTTGCGGGACAGCCCCGGATTCGCACCGGGTTCCTCCGCGTCCATCGCTCGTCAGCATGTCACAACGTCCTGGCCGGGGGAACCGGGCGGACCGGCCGCAACGCTCAGGGCGCGTCCCAGGTGACGCCGAGACCGGCTGCCGGGACCACCGGGCAGCCGAACCACACGGCCTTGCCTGCGATGCGCGGGAGCCGCCGCGACCAGGCCTTGGACACCCCCCAGTGCCCGTGCGACAGCTCGGCGACGATGCCGAGGCCGCGGCCGTAGTCGCACTTCTCCACGCTCATCGGCCGGGCCAGGGTGCGCATCCTGAGTGTGTCGAAGATCGCACAGTAAAGTTCGCGCTGATCGATCAGGCTCAGCCACAGCTCGTAGGGCACATGGCCGTCGGCGTGCTGGTGCGCGTTCGTCGCCAGCTCGCTCACCATCAGCTGGGCGTCGGCGATCGTCTCCCCCGGTACGGCGAGCGTCGCGAGCGTGTCGACGACCAGCGCGCGGGCGCGGCGTGCGCAGGTGGCGTCGCCTGGCAGCGGCCAGCTCCAGCCGCCGGCCCGCAATTCGGGGTGCAGCGCGGTTAAGGCCATGCAGACCTCCGGTAGCCGCCGCTAGGCTCATGGCGGATCGTCACAGTGCGTCTCCGGCCAGACACGTCCCTAGACTTTACTGAGATTCTCAGCTTTGCAACTCTCTTAACCAACTTCGTCTATTCGTCTGTGAGCAAGCAATGACGTACCGTCCCACGGTCCGCGGCCGGCGGCTGGCCCGCGAGCTGCGTCGCCTCCGGGAGGAACAGCAGCTCACCCTGCAGGAGGTCGCCGACCGCCTGGGCTGGTCGCGGGCGACCGTCTCCCGGCTGGAGACCGGCCAGACCAGGCCGCGGCACGGTGACGTCGCCGACCTCCTCGACCTGTACGGCATCACCGGCCCCGAGCGAGACGCGCTCGTCTCCCTGGCCCGGCAGGCCAGGCAGCGCGGCTGGTGGACGGCGTATGTGGACGTCTTCACCGACAGCTACGTGGGGTTCGAAGACGAGGCGGCACGGATTTGCACCTGGGATCCGCAGCTCATCCACGGGCTTTTACAGACCGAGGACTACGCCCGCGCGGTCATCACGGCCGGGCGCATGCTGTCCGGCGCGGCGCTCGAACGCCGGATCGCCGCCCGCAAGATCCGCCAGACGTTGCTGGACCGCGACGACGCGCCGAAACTGCATGCGATCCTCGACGAGGCGGTGCTGCGCCGTCCCATCGGCGGCCCTTCCGTCATGGGCTCCCAGTTGCTCGCGCTCGTCGAGGCGGCGCGCCGCCCGCACGTGACCATCCAGGTGCTGCCGTACGCGGCGGGCGAGCACGCCGGTCTCGACGGCAGATTCACCATGCTTTCCTTTCCCGATCCGGCCGACCCCGATATCGCCTATGTCGAGGGCACGATGGGCGACGTCTATCTGGAGAGCTCAGAGGAGACCGGCCAGCACCGCAACCGATTCGAGCAGATCAGGAAGTCGTCCCTGTCCGTGGTGGAATCGATCGAGACCATCACCGAGGCGGCCGAAGCCTTCCGAGCGGCCGCCTGAGTCCAGCCCATCGCCGGCGTAGGCACGTTCCCGGCGGTGCGGCGACGCCATCTCGACGTCGCAGTCGCCCTTGCGCGGTCAGCCGCGCGGAGTGTAGCGGCGGCGGGTGAGGGCGGCGAGCGCGGTGAGGGGGATCACGGTCAGGGCCGCGGCGCCGAAGAGCAGGCCATAACGGCCGTCTTGCGCGAGCGGGCCGGCCAGGGCCGAGCCCGCGGCGCTGCCGACGAACAGGGCGGCCGCGAACATCGCCACGCCGGTGCCGCGCGCCTCGGGAGCGACGGTGGTGGCCCAGGTCTGCAGGGTCGAGTGCATGAAGGCCCAGCCGGCGCCGAGCAAGACGGCGGTCATCGCGATGGCCGGGATCGTCTGCCGGTCGGCGGCCACGAGATAGCCGGCGGCCATCGTCACGCCACCGACGACGATCAGCGCCCAGGCCGGGCGGCGCGGCGTGAGGCGCTTGACCACGCGGGTGAACACGAGGATGCCCACCCCGTACAGCCCGACCACGGCGCCGGCGCGCGCCGCCGACAGACCGTGCCCCTGGAGCGCGGGCGGCAGGAAGGGCAGGCAGCCGAGCAGCACGCCGCCTTCGAGCAGGCCAAGCACCATCACGACGTACGACCACCGCTCGCCGAGCACCGTGAGCAGGGGACGATACCGCGCAGCGGGGGTGGCGGCGACGCGGGGCGGCTCGGGAAGCCGGCCAAGCAGGATTGCCACGACGCCGGCCGCCGCCGCGGGGAACGCGAAGACGGGACGCCAGCCGGCGAAGTGCGTGACGACCCCGGAGAACACCATGGCGACGGCAGTGCTCACGCCCAGCGCCGACATGAGGTCGGACAGCGCCCCCTGCCGCCGCGAGACCGGGATCGTATCGCCGATATAGGTGAGCGAGGCGGGGACGACCGCGCCGAAGAAGCCGCCCGTGACCGTGCGGATGACGATCAGCGGCCACAGCGCGGGCATGAGGGCGGACGCCACGCCGGTGAGAGACGCGGCGAGCAGCGCGCCGCGCAGGATCGGCAGCCGGCCGAACCGGTCGGACAGCATCCCCCACACGGGCTGGGAGAGGCCGTAGGCGACGGCGTAGCCGCTGACCACGGCCGCGGTGGCGGACAGCCGGACCTGCAGCCCGGACGCGACGGCGATGAGGACGGGACCGACGGTGAACCGGTCGAAGTTGCTGAGGAAGCACGCGGCGACGAGCGAACGCGGCGGAGCGGTGGGGCCGGAAGGGGACGCCGGCGCGGCGGCCGCCATGAACACGCCTTTCTGGTTGAATGAGGAGCGGGTAGAACGTGTTCTAGTTCGACGGGGTTCGGTCGGGAGGGCGCGCGGATGAGGCTCGGCATCAACGTCGGTTACTGGCAGCGCGAGCCCGACGACGCGACCGAAACGGTGCTGGCCGCCGAGCGGCTGGGGTACGACTCGGTGTGGACGGCCGAGGCGTACGGCTCGGACGCGTTCACCACTCTCACCTGGTACGGCGCGCGGACCTCGCGCATCAAGCTCGGCACGTCCATCGCACAGATGTCCGCGCGCACTCCGGCGGCGACCGCCATGCACGCGCTGACGCTGGACGCGTTGTCGGGCGGCCGGCTGACCCTGGGCATCGGCGCCTCCGGACCGCAGGTTGTCGAGGGGTGGTACGGGGTGCCCTTCCCCAAGCCGCTGGCCCGCACGCGCGAGTACATACGTGTCCTACGCGACATTTGGCGCCGCGAGGGGCCGGTCACATCGAGTGGCCCGTACTATCCCCTGCCGTATCCGGGCGGTACGGGTCTCGGCAAGCCGCTCAAGTCGATCGCGCATCCGGTGCGGCCCGACATCCCCATCTATCTCGGCGCCGAAGGGCCCAAGAACATCGCGCTGGCCGCCGAGATCGCGGACGGCTGGCTGCCGCTCTTCGTGGACCCGGCCCAGATCGACTCTCTGTTCGGCGCGCCGCTCGCGGCCCGGCCGGCGGAATTCGACATCGCGGCCACCGTGACGACCATCGTCACCGACGATCTCGCCGCCGCGCTCGAGTTGGCCAAGGTCCCGCTCGCGTTCTACATCGGCGGCATGGGCGCCCGCGACCGCAACTTCCATCTCGATCTGATCGGCCGGCTGGGCCACGCCGACGCGGCGGCGCGGGTCCAGGAGCTGTTCTTGGCGGGACGGCGGGCGGAGGCGATCGCCGCCGTACCAGACGAGTTGGCCGACTCCATCTCGCTGCTCGGCCCGCTCGGCCGGATCAAGGAACGCCTGCGGCTGTGGCATGACAGCCCGGTGACCACGCTGCTGATCGCCGGGGTCAGGGACGAGCCCACGTTGCGGGCGATCCGCGACATGGTGTGAGCGGATCGAACATGGAACGACACGGCGGCGTGGCGGCCGGGCTCGGCCGATGTCGGCACAGGTATCCGCCGGGCTGCGTAGGATCTGGGAGTTGGGTCGTCAAACTCCCTGGCAAGTTCTCGGAGGCGGGTATGCCGTGTGCCGTTTGCGGCGACATCATCCCGACCGAGATCGGCCGCTGCCCGGGCTGTGGCGCGTGGGCCAGGCGGCGTAACTTCCGGGCGCTCGCCCTGTCGGTGTTCTTGCTGCTCGGCTTCAACGCGTTCATGGCGCTCGGTTCCGGAATTGGCCTCGCCCGCATGTTCGGCCCGCTGACCGTGACCACGAGCGACTCCTACGACCCGCGGGCGACGACCAAGGTGCTCACCGCCTACGCCGACGTCTTCGCCGTGACCGGCACGCTGGCCGTGCTGACCGGCGTGCTGTTCCTCGGGTGGCTGTGGCGGGCGCACCGGCAGGCGGGGGCGGCCAGGCGCTACCGCCCGGGGTGGGTGGTGGCCGGCTGGCTGCTGCCCGTGGTCAACCTCTGGCTGCCGCCCCGGCTCGTCCACGACGTGTGGGTGGGCAGCGCGCCGCACCGGCGCGTCGACCGGCACCGCGCCGCCGCCATCGTCGCCGCGTGGTGGGTCAGCCTGCTGAGCGCGGTCGGGCTGGCGCAGCTGTTCCGGGCGGCCGGGATGGACACGCTCGCCGACGCGCGCTTCGCCGCACAGGTCGGGCTGGCCGGAGCCGCCGCGCAGGCACTCGCCGCCGCCCTGTGCATGACGATCGTCTTCCATATCACCCGGCTGCAGTTCGGTCGCGGCTGAGCGCGGCCGCTAGACCGGCTCAGGCGGCTCAGGCCGGCTCAGGCGGCTCAGGCCGGCTCAGGCACTCTTGCCCCGGTCCAGGCGGGCGGGCCGGCCGACGAAGCCGCCGGAGCTGCCGCCGCTCGCGTGCCAAAGCGCGCGCGGCGGGTGCTTGACGGCTCCGCCGGCCGGGGCGACGTCGGCGTACGGGGACATCCGGAAGCCGCTGGAGTGGA
>CALAED010000741.1 GCA_937891035.1 uncultured Thermomonosporaceae bacterium
TCGACACGGCCAGCGCCGCGTCCGCGCCGATCCAGAACTTGCTCCACGAGCCCTCACCCAGGTCGGGGATCCCGGCCCGGATGAACTGCACATAGAAATAGACGAGAGCGATCACGACGGCGCCGGTGACGAACCGGCGCAGCATCCTGACCGAGCCGAGCGGCCAAATCGTCAGCAGCGTCGTGAGCACGGCGGCGATGATCACGTACAGCCAGCGCGGCCCGCCGTCCAGCAGCATCCTGGTCGCATCCGCGATCACGATGAGCTCGAACGTCCCCCAGCCGATGAGCTGGGCGATGTTGAGGAAGGTCGGCACGTACGAGAGGCGGGTGCCGAACAGACCGCGCAGTAACACCATCGCGGGCGCGCCCGTGCGCGCGCCCGGCACCGCGGCGAGGCCGAGCATCAGCCCGCCGATGATGGTCCCCGCCGTCATCGCGACGATGCCGGCCAGGATGGACAGCTGCGGGTTGTTGTTGTCGTCCGGCGCGAGCACGGTGTACGCGCCGGAGAACGCCAGCAGGCTGACGCCGAGGTTGGCCCAGAAGGCACTCTGGTCCCAAAAACTCAAAACCTTCGGCGCCGGCTGGTCCAGGGTGTAGGGGGCTTCGTCCTTAGGCTGGTCCAGACCGGTGGTCATCGCACGCTCCCTACGCCGGCATTACCCGGTCAGGTTCATGCGGTCGGCGGCGCGATCATTGCCGCCCTCTCAGCCCGAGTGCGCCCGAGCTCCCGCGGGACTCCGTTTATCGGCCGAGATGTTACCCAGACGCGGCTCGTTTCACTCCTTATGCGACAAAGGGCGGATCGCCGGTCTCGCTCACCATTGGTTTGGCCGCCTCCGCCCAGCGTTGCATCCCGCCATCGACGTTCCTGGCCTGCCAGCCCGCGTTGTTGAGCGCGACCGTGACCTGCGCCGAGCGCGCCCCGGACCGGCAGACGACATAGACGTCGGCGTCGCGCGGGATCTCACCGGCGCGCTCACTGAGCTGACCCATCGGGATGTGGACGGCGGTCGGGATGTGCCCCGCCCCCCATTCGTCCGGCTCCCGCACATCAAGGAGATAGGCATCGTCGGGCACGGCGGCCGCGTCGACCGCGGGCACCTCTTCGCCGAAAATCATCACAACCCCATGGAACCGCGTGACACACCGTCACGTCGAACCTCATATGAGGTATCGGATGCACTTTTTGACGATACCGGGTCTGGCCGCCGCACTCGCGCTGGCCGGATGCGGCTCCCAGCAATCCGGCAACTCGGCCGCGACACCCACGGGCTCCGGCGTCGTCCGACCTGGAACGGCGCCGCAGACCGACCTCACGGTGGCGGTCCGGGGCGCGCCGTCGGCGGCGGCCACGACCTGGAAGCTCACCTGCGATCCCGTCGGCGGCAACCACCCCGACGCGCAGGCGGCCTGCGCGGCTCTCGCCGCGGCCAAGAAGCAGTCCAAGGACCCGTTCGCCCCCACCGCCACCGGCCAGATGTGCACCCAGATCTACGGCGGCCCGCAGGTGGCCACCGTCAAGGGCACCTGGCAGGGCAAGACGGTCGACGCCACGTTCACTCGCAAGAACGGCTGCGAGATCGAACGCTGGTCCGACCTCGGCAAGGTCCTCGGCAAGGCCCCTTCCGCGTGAGGCCTGCTATTTGAGCAGGCGAGACAGGCGGCGGTCGGCGAGTGGCTTGCCCCCCGTCTGACACGTCGGGCAGTACTGGAGGGCCGAGTCGGCGAAGGACACCTCTTTGACGGTGTCGCCGCAGACCGGGCATTTTTCGCCGGCGCGCCCGTGCACCCGCAGCCCGAGCTTCTTTTCGGCCTTGAGGTCGCCGGCCGCCAGCCCGCTCGATCGTTGCACGGCGTCGCGCAGCGTCGTGACGATCGCGTCGTGCAACACCGCGACATCGTTGTCGGTCAGCGTCGCCGCGATCTTGAACGGCGACATCTTGGCCACGTGGAGCACCTCGTCGGAGTAGGCGTTGCCGATGCCGCCGATCACCTTCTGATCTCGCAACAACCCCTTGATCTGCGTGCGGCGCCCACCGATGATCTGCCGCAACGCGGCCGGCGTGAACTCCTCCGCCAGCGGGTCGGGCCCGAGCGCCGCGACCCCGGGCACCTCGGCCGGATCGCGCACCACATAGACGGCCAGGCCCTTTTTGGTGCCGGCCTCGGTCAGGTCGAACCCCGACCCGTCGTCCAGGTGCAGGCGCAGCGCCAGCGGCCCCTTGCCCGGACGCGCCGGCTTGACCGGAAGCTCGTCGCGCCAGCGCAGCCAGCCGGCTCGCGCCAGATGGATGACCATGTGCAGCCCGTCGATGTCCACATCGAGGAACTTGCCGTGCCGCCCCACCCCGGAGACCGTCAGCCCGCCGAACGCGGTCACCGGCGGGTCATATGTTTTCAGCGCGGAGATCGCCAGCACGTCGACCCGCGCGACCGCATGGCCCACCGCCCGCTCCCGCAGAAATCGCGCGAGCGCTTCCACCTCAGGTAGCTCAGGCATGTTTCCCAGTATGCGGCAATCTCCCCAGCTCGGCGGCCTGTGGAAAACCCCTGTGGAAAACACCGGTCCTGTGGATAACCAGGACTGGTCTAACTAGCCCACGTCCCAGAAGGCGAGCTCGTGCCGCATCCCCTCGCGAAACAGGCGTTCCGCCCGCCCCGGATCGGGCGCCGCCTCGTCCAGCATTTGGGCGCATCGCTCGCTCA
>CALAED010000742.1 GCA_937891035.1 uncultured Thermomonosporaceae bacterium
AGACCAGCCGGATGTGCCGCTCGGTCTCACCGACGTACTTGTTGAGCAGCTCGGGACCCTTGATGTTGAGGAAGAAGCTCTTGCCCTCTTGGCCGGTCTTCTCCGCAACCTGCTTGGCTAGCGAGTTGGCCACGGCCTTGGCGATGAGCGTCTTGCCACAGCCCGGCGGGCCGTAGAGCAACACGCCCTTGGGCGGCCGCAACTGGTGCTCGCGGAACAGCTCGGCGTGCAGATAGGGCAGCTCGACCGCGTCGCGGATCTGCTCGATCTGCGGACCCAGGCCGCCGATGTCGTGGTAGGAGATGTCCGGCACCTCCTCCAAGACGAGCTCCTCGACTTCGGCCTTGTGGATCTTTTCGTACGCGTAGCCGGAGCGCGGCTCCAGCATCAGCGAGTCGCCGGCCCGCAGCGGCACGCCGCGTAGCGGCTCGGCGAGCTTGACCACGCGCTCCTCGTCGGCGCGCGCGATCACCAGGGCGCGTTCGCCGTCCTCGAAGACCTCCTTGAGCATGACGACCTCGCCCTGCTCTTCGAACTTGAGGGCCTCGACCACGTTGAGCGCCTCGTTCAGCATGACCTCCTGGCCACGCTTGAGCTCGTCGACCTCGACGCTGGGACTGACCGTCACCCGCAGCTTGCGGCCGCCGGTGAAGATATCGACCGTTCCATCGTCGCGGGCCTCGAGGAAGATGCCGAAGCCGGACGGCGGCTGGGCCAGCCGGTCGACCTCCTCCTTGAGTGCGATGATCTGTTCGCGCGCCTCCTTGAGCGTCGCTACGAGGCGTTCGTTCTGGCCGGTCACGGCGGCCAGGTTCGCCTGCGCCTCGTGCAGACGCTCTTCCAGGACACGTACCTGTCGGGGGGACTCTGCGAGCTTGCGGCGCAGCACGGCGACCTCCTCCTCTAGGAAGGAGACCTGCGTTTGGAGGTCACGAACCTCCTTATCGTGCTGCGCCCTGCGCGCACCTGCATCGTCACGAGCGGCCACGCCCCGTCACCTCCTTAGAGAGAGACGACGACCTATTGAGACCCTACCTATCTCAAGCGGTTCCGTAACCTGCCTATTAGGTGCTCGTGTCGTGTCGAATGGATCAGTAAGGACGGCCGTCTCGGGCCAAGACGGCGCAGACCGGACGGGTCAGGTCACGAAAAATGCGGAATGCGTCGTCCGCCACCAGCGATGATGCGCGATCACGCGTTCGCGCGGCCCGATGCGAATATCGCCGCCGGGATACCGAGCCGGGTGTTCCGCTTGGTGCCGGTGTGAGCGGCCGCATACGCGGCTGCGGCGCGGTATTGGCACCCTGACCTGCGCGGGGTCACGCTGAGGGGTCAGCCGGATCGTCTGGATGGGCGCCCTTGGCGGGGCGGCGCCGCCGCCGCGGCGGGCGCACACCGTCGGCCAGCCGCCGCGCGGTGACCAGGAAGCCCGTGTGCCCGACCATGCGGTGGTCGGGTCGGACGGCCAGGCCATCGACGTGCCAGGACCGCACCAGCGTCTCGAACGCGTGCGGTTCGGCGAAGGCGCCGTGCTCGCGCAGCGCCTCGACGGCCTTCGACAGCTGGGTCGTGGTGGCCACATAGACGCAGATCAGCCCGCCGGGCACGAGCGCCTTGCCGACGGTTTCGAGGCATTCCCAGGGCGCGAGCATGTCCAGCACGACCCGGTCGATGCCGGCCGCGTCCAGGCGGGCGCCGGCGAGGTCGGCCACGGTCAGCCGCCAGGCGGGGTGCGGCCCACCGTAGAAGCGCTCGACGTTGACCCGCGCGACCTCGGCGAAGTCGGCCCGGCGCTCGTAGGAGCACACCAGGCCGTCAGGGCCGACCACCCGCAGCAACCAGCAGGTGAGCGCCCCGGAACCGGCGCCGGCTTCGACGACGCGGGCCCCGGGGAACACGTCGGCCATGGCCAGGATCTGCGCGGCGTCCTTGGGGTAGACCACAGCGGCGCCGCGCGGCATGCGCAGCGCATAGTCGGCGAGCAGCGGGCGGAAGGCGAGATACTCGGTGCCGCCGGACGCCCGCAGCACGATGCCCTCGGGGCGGCCGATGATCTCGTCGTGCGCGATGGCGCCCTTATGGCTGTGGAACAGCCCGCCGGGCCGTAGCGTGATGGTGTTGACCCTGCCCTTGGGGTCGGTGAGCTGCACCTGGTCGCCTGGCCTGAAGGGCCCGTGCGGCCGGGGCGGATGGTGGCCGGCGGAGTCAGCGGAGCCGATGGCGCCGGCGCCGGTCGCCCCGGCTCCCTCGGCTCCCTCGGCTCGGGTGCCGTTGGCCGCGGCCACGGGATTGTCTTCGGCGCCGTGCGCGGCGCGCGCCTGCCTCGTCACGTACTCACTCGTTCCTCGTTAAGTCGTGCCAGATTCCGGCACAAGATGACCCGCGGTCCGGTCAGGCCCCGGCGAACGCGCGGTCGACGTCGGTTACCGACAGTACGCCGTACACCTGGCCGGTCGGCTCGACGAGAAGGTACTCGCTGGCCGGCGCCCGCCGCATCGCGATGATGAGCTCCTCGCCCGCGAGATCGGCGGACAGGGCCAGCTCCGGCTCGATCGACCGGGACAGATCGCCCACCTCAACCCACGGGCGGCGGCTTTCCGGCGTCGCCAGCACCGCCTGTTCGTTGACCAGGCCGGTCGGGCGGCCCTCGTGGTCGACGATGACGAGTGCGCCGGCCCCCTCTTCGTTGGCCCGCCGGATCGCCTCAGCGAGCGGAAGGCCCGCGGTGACCTGAGTGGCCCGTCTGGCGAGCCGGCGTGCCTGCAGCGTCGGGATCCGGTCGCGCAGCCGTTCCGTTCTGATCGCCGCGCTGGCTCCCATCCAGATGAACGAAGCGACGAGCGCCGCCCAGATGATCGACAGCCAGCCGCCCGCGTCGGTCGACGAGTCCGTCGATGAACTGTACGTCGCCGCCACCGCACCCATGATCAACACGCCGATCGCCACGGCGCGGCCAACCCAGCCGGCGACGAAGGTGCCCGTCCTGGTGCGGCCGCTGACCTTCCACACCGCCGCCCTGATCATCCGGCCGCCGTCGAGCGGCAGCACGGGCAGCAGGTTGAAGATGGCGACCACGAGGTTGGCGAAGGTGAGCGCCTCGACGAGCAACTCGGCGACCGGCGACAGCGGGACGAAGACGTAGACGAGGTAGCCGACACCGGCCAGCACCGCCGACAACGCGGGCCCGGCGAAGGCGATCAGGAACTCGCGGCCCGGCGTGCGGGGCTCTCGCTCGATCTCCGAGACGCCGCCGAGGATGTGCAGGGTGATCGCGCGGACGGGCAGACCGAACAGGCGGGCGACCACCGAGTGGCTCAGCTCGTGGACGAGCACCGAGGCGTACAGCAGTACGGCGTAGGTGAACGCGACGAGGTAGCTATAGGGCCGGTCGACCTGGGTCGACGCGGGACCTTCGAACAAGAAGGTGATCACGATGGCCACGAGGAACCACGTCGGTGAGACGTAAACCGGAATGCCGAACGGGCGGCCCATCAGCAGCCCTGGTCGCAATGCCGGACGGGCCTCGCCGTCTTCCTGCCGTCTCCCGCTGTCTGCCACGACTCGATGCTACGTGGCGAACGGGGCGGAAGCTCAGTCACCCGGCCCGCTACGGGACGGGTTCTGGGGCCCCGGCATGCCGGATTTTGTCGCCGTCGTGGCCTACGCTGTCGGGACATGACGACCACCGAGGCGACGGACACCGACCGCGATGACCAGGCCACGGTGATCGGCACCCTTTCACCATCGCGGGCGGGCGATTTCATGACCTGCCCGTTGTTGTACCGTTTCCGGGTCATTGACCGGATTCCGGAGCGACCGGCACCCGCGGCGGTGCGCGGCACGCTGGTGCACGCGGTGCTCGAACGGCTCTTCGATCTGCCCGCCGGCGACCGTACGGCGGCGGCCGCCCGCGAGCTGGTCGGCCCCCAGTGGGAGCGCCTGGTCGCCGAGACCCCCGAGCTGGCCGCGATGTTCGACGAGGCCGGGCTCGACCGGGGCGAGTGGCTGGCGCAGGCGGGCCGGCTGCTCGACAGCTATTTCACCCTGGAGGATCCGCGCCGGCTCGAGCCGGCGCAGCGCGAGCTGTACGTCGAGACGGTGCTCGCCTCCGGGCTGCGGCTGCGCGGCTACATCGACCGCGTGGACGTGGCCCCGACCGGCGAGATCCGGGTCGTCGACTACAAGACCGGCACGGCGCCGCGGGCGGAGTTCGAGCGGCGTGCGCTGTTTCAGATGAAGTTCTACGCGCTGGTGCTGTGGCGGTTGCGCGGCACGGTGCCGCGGCAGCTGCAGCTGGTCTACCTCGGCAACGGCGAGCTGCTGCGCTACACCCCGGACGAGGCCGACCTGCGGGCCACCGAGCGCATGGTCGAGGCGCTGTGGCGCGCCATCAAACGGGCCATGGAGACCGGTGAGTGGCGGCACCGGCCGAGCCGGATCTGCGAGTGGTGCGACCACAAGGCGCGCTGCCCGGAGTTCGGCGGCACCCCGCCGCCGCTGCCCGATGTCACCGACCCCGGTGAGCCGGCCGACGCGCCGCTGTCGGCCCGCGCGCTCGCCGACGACGTCTGAGCCCCGCCACCGGGGGGCGACGGCCGTCGCCTGCCGGCGACCCGCGCCCCGGCCCGGACGGCGGCGGGGCACGGACGGCGGCGGGTTTCCTCCCTGGGGAGGAGGCCGCTTTCCCCGTTCAGGAGGGGAGCGTGACCTGCCGGGACGCCGTACGGTGTGGGTGTGCCACCTGCCTTCCCCGACAGCCTCCGCACCTGGTTGCGCGACCGCCCCACCATGCGCGACGGCATCCTCACCGTCGCGCTGCTGGCCATCGGGCTGCCGCAGTTGCTGGTGCAGCGGTTCGACAGCGAGATGGCACAGCATTACCACCAGCCCGACGCGCTGAACGCCGCCGTCGTGGCGGTGATGGTGACCGCCCTGGTGCTGCGCAGGAAGGCACCGCTGTCGGTGCTGGCCGGCACCATCGCCGGCGAGGCCGCGCTCAGCGCGCTGGGCTACGCCCCATCTCCCGCCGATGTGATCGCCTTCCTCATCGCTGTCTACAGCGTGGCCGCGCATCGCCCGCTCGCGCGCAGCGCCATCGGCGGCATCGCCGCCGTGATCGCGTTCACCGCGCTCATCTTCAGCTATCCGGTTGAGATCAATCTCGTCGAGTACGTGACCAACATGGCGCTGCTCATCGGCGTGTGGTGGCTGGGCCGGGGGCTGCGGCTGCGGCGTGCCTATCTGGCCGAGCTGGAAGATCGGGCGCAGCGCCTCGAGCGGGTCAGGGAGGGCGACGCGCGCACGGCCCGGGTCGAGGAGCGGGCCCGCATCGCCCGAGAGCTGCACGATGTGGTGGCGCATCACGTCAGCGTCATGACGGTGCAGGCCGGCGCGGCGCGGCGCATCCTCGACCGCGATCCGGACAGCGCCAGAGAGGCCATGAGCACGATCGAGGGTCTGGGCCGCACCGCGCTCAGCGAGATGCGGCGCATCGTGGGGGTGCTGCGCACCGAACGGGATCCCGAGCACACCGGCCGGGAGCTCGCCCCGCAGCCCGGCCTGCACGACGTCGGCGGCCTCATCGACCGGGTGCGGGAGACCGGTCTGATGGTCCAGCTGTGGATCGAGGGCGAGCCCCGTACGCTGTCCCCTGGCGTCGATCTGGCGGTCTACCGCCTCGTCCAGGAGGCGCTGACCAATACGCTCAAGCACGCCGGCCCACAGGCCAGGGCGTGGGTGCGGATCCACTACGCCGGCCAGGGAGTGAACGTGGAGATCGAAGATGACGGACGCGGCGCGGCCGCCGGTCTCCCCGGGAACGGCGACGGTTCCGGGCATGGTCTTGTCGGCATGCGCGAGCGCGTCGCCCTTTATGGCGGTGAGCTGCGCATCGGGCCGCGGTCCGGCGGCGGCTTCGAGGTCCGCGCCCGGTTCCCTCTGGATGCGTGAGGGCGGCGACGCAGGGTGGGTGAGCGACCGGTGAGCGATCTATGAGTGCCGTGCGGGTGCTGCTGGTCGACGACCAGCCGCTGCTGCGTACGGGGTTTCGGCTGATCCTGGAGGCCGAGACCGACATCGCCGTGGTCGGCGAGGCGGTCGATGGGGCGGGGGCGGTGGAGCTGACCCGGTCGCTGCTGCCCGACGTCGTGCTCATGGACATCCGGATGCCCGGCATGGACGGCATCGAGGCGACCCGGCAGATCGTGCGGGAGGGCGCTGCCGCGCACGATCCGCGAGTCCTCATCCTCACCACGTTCGACCTCGACGAATACATCATCGAGGCGGTGCGGGCCGGCGCGAGCGGCTTTTTGCTGAAGGACTCGCCGCCGGAGGATCTGGTGGCGGCGATCCGCATCGTCGCGGCCGGCGACGCGATCGTGGCGCCGAGCGTGACCCGCCGGCTGCTTGACAGGTTCGCCACCCGGTTGCCGGCAGTACGGGAGTCCGCCCCGCCGCCCGGCCTCGGCACCCTCACCGAGCGGGAGCGCGAGGTGCTGCGGCACGTGGCGCGCGGTCTTTCGAACGCCGAGATCGCCGCCGCGCTTGTGGTGAGCGAGACGACGGTGAAGACGCACGTCGGCAACGTATTGGCCAAGCTGGGGCTGCGCGACCGCGTGCAGGCGGTGGTGTACGCCTATGAGACCGGGTTGAGCCGGCCGGGCGAGCGGTGAGCCGGCTGGGTCAGAGCCGCACCATCGGACGACGCTCCTACTCCTTCAGGCGGATATGCCGGGGATCGCTCCTGCG
>CALAED010000743.1 GCA_937891035.1 uncultured Thermomonosporaceae bacterium
GCGGGTCTAGTCAGATGACGATCGTGACCCTTGTCACCTGACTCGGCTCAGGCTTGTGCGCACCTCGTCACTTGATTTGGGCTGGCGCGTCGCGCAGGCCAGGCGAGAGGCAGGTCTTCGGGGTCAGGGGCGCGGGCGCCGACCCTGATCTGTGCTGTGCGGTAACGCCGCGCGGTGCGCACGAAACGCCTGATGGACCAGCCGGTCAGGCCGAGGCCGGGATTGCGCGGGCGCTATACCTAGAACTACTATGCATTGCACCTCTAGGTTAGGCGGTTGCATGCACATCACCAAAGACCTTGTCGCCGCGTCGGCGACGCCGCTCGTGCTGGGGATTCTCGCCGACGGCGAAAGCTACGGCTACGCGATACTCAAGCAGGTCAACGAAGTGTCGGGCGGGCAGCTGGAGTGGACCGACGGCCTGCTCTATCCGCTGCTGCACCGCCTGGAACGGCTTGGCCACGTCGAGTCAAGCTGGCACACGCCGTCCGGCGGACGGCGTCGCAAGTACTACCGCATCACCGACCAGGGCCGGGCGGAGCTCGTCGAGCAGCGCCGCCAGTGGGCCGCCGTCGTCGACGCCTTGCGTGGCGTCTGGAACACGACACAGTCCGTCAAGCCGATCACGGCACCGGCATGGGAGGCCGGACGATGACCGTCGGCAGCGACAAGGAGCTGGAGAGCCAGATCGCCGAGTGGCGGTCCTACATGCGCCGCCGCCGGGAACTGGACGACACCGACGCCGAGGAGCTCGAAGACCATCTGCGCAGCCGGATCACCGAGCTGACCGAGGCCGGCCTGCGCGCCGACGAGGCGTTCCTCATCGCCGTCAAGCGCATGGGCAGCCTCGATGAGCTGTCCCGTGAGTTCGCTCGCGAGCATTCGGAGCGGTTGTGGAAGCAGCTCGTCCTGCCCGGGGAGCCGGACGCGCCGACCGCCGCCCGGACCCGTCGTGAGCTGATTGTCATGGTGCTCTGCGCGGCGGTCGCGGCGCTCGCGATCAAGGCGCCGAGCTGGTTCGGGCTCGACATGACAGACGACTCCGGCTTCTACGCGCGAAACAGCAGCCTTTTCGCGCTGCCGGCGCTGGCCGCCTACTTCGCTTGGCAGCGCCGGGTCGGTTTCCGCGTCGTCCAGGCGCTCGCGTTGCTGTTCATTCTCGGCGCGGTCGCCGCGAACGTATATCCGCTGGCCGATGACTCGCAGTCCACGGTGGTGACGGCGATCCATCTGCCGCTGGCGCTGTGGCTGGTCGTCGGCGTCGCCTACGTGGGCGGTGATTGGCGTTCGGACCGGCGGCGGATGGACTTCATCCGCTTCACCGGGGAGTGGCTGATCTACTTTGCCCTCATCGCACTCGGCGGCGGCGTGCTCACGGGCTTCACGGTGGGCACGTTCAACGCCATCGGCCTCGACGCGGAGGGCTTCGTCGAATCGTGGCTGCTGCCCTGCGGCGCCATGGCCGCGGTCATCGTGGCGGCATGGCTGGTTGAGGCCAAGCAGAGCGTCATCGAGAACATGGCGCCGGTGCTGACCCGCGTCTTCACACCGCTTTTCGCGGGCGCACTGCTGGCGTTCCTGGTCGCCATCATCGTGACCAACAACGGCATCGACGTCGAACGCGACGCGCTCATTCTCTTCGACCTGCTGCTCGTCGTCGTGCTGGGCCTGCTGCTGTACGCCATTTCCGCCCGTGACTACGCCGCCCGGCCCGGTCTCTTCGACAGCTTGCAACTCGCGCTCGTCGGCAGCGCTTTGATCATCGACGTCCTGGTGCTGGCGGCGATCACGGGCCGGATCACCGAATTCGGCTTCACTCCCAACAAGACCGCCGCATTGGGCGAGAACATCATCCTCCTGGTCAACCTGGCGTGGTCGGCCTCGGTGCTCGCCGGCTTCGTGCGTGGCCGCATGCCCTTCGCCCGGCTGGAACGGTGGCAGACCCAATACCTCATCGTGTACGCAGCCTGGGCCTGGGCGGTCGTCCTCATCTTCCCGCCCGTGTTCGATTTCGTCTGACCCGTACGCCCGGCGCGTACGGCGGCAAGCAGACGAACTCGGACAAGCCGCCGGAGTCGCAGAACCCTCCTGCCCGCGGGGGGAGAACCACCGCGACTGCGACTCCGGCGCAGGCTTCCTTCGGTGGCACGCAGCAAGACGTGACCAGCCAACAGACAATGCCTTGTGTGTTGATCCGACGCGAAACACCAGCGGACATCGTCGCCATTGCCGAGATCACGACCGCAGCGTTCTCCGGTCGGCCGGGGCAGGAGCCGCCCGAGACGGCGCTGGTCGCGGCCCTTCGCGGAAGTCCGGCGTGGCTGCCTGCCCTGTCGCTGGTCGCCACCGACCTGGACGGGACGGTCATCGGGCACGTGCTTGCCACCCGCGGCCACGTCGGCTCCAGGGCCGCGTTGGCACTGGCTCCGCTGAGCGTCCACCCAGACCGGCAGCGCCGTGGTGTCGGCAGCGCGTTGATGCACGCGATCCTCGGTGCCGCCGACGCGTTGGACGAACCGCTGGTGGCCCTGGTCGGCGCGAGGAGTTACTACGAACGGTTCGGGTTCCGCCCCAGTACCGACTACACCATCGAACCGCCGGTTGCGGAGTGGCGACCGCATTTCCAGGTACGTCCCCTCAGCGCCTATCAGCCGACAGCGCAAGGCACGTTCACCTATCCGGAGCCGTTCGATCATCTGTGATTCGGGGTAAGGGACGTCCTCCCACGTCGTGGGTGGCCGCTTCCTCCCGAGGTCGCGGCCCGCCCCCGTCGTCACCGGCACGGCAGAGATCTCCGGCCTCTGCGACGAGCTTCAACGCCTGGGCACACCGCCGCCGGCGCTGCAACGCCACCGGCGCGCTGCGGCCGGGCGCGACCGGTCGTGCCCCAAGGCCGAGCCCGTACAACTTCATTAGGAAGGAAGACGGCGTGCACCTCGGGCTGAGCCTGGGTGCCGACGCTCATACTGCCCTCATGCCGCGGTTGGCGCTGTCCGCCAGATTCGCAGGCTTCTGTGGCAATGTTCCATAGGGCGGGAGGCGCTCGGCGGCGCTCTTGGAGGGGTGCGACGTGTCGGAATTGGTCGATCCGGTCGCCGGCTGGCTGGCCGGTCTGCTCGGCGACGGCTGGGTGGCGTTGCTGCGCGGATCACCCGATGAACGGCTGGTGCGTCGTTCGATGGCCGACGCGGTCGAAGCCGTGATCGAACGGGCCGATCCCGGCGACCGAGACGCCCTGCGTAACGGGCTGGCGCTGGTGTTCACCCGCCCCCCGGAGGTACGAGGCGAAGCGGTCGGTGTGGGCGACGGGCTGCGGGCGGCGGTGGTCGCCCAAGTCGAATTGCTGCGCGATATGGCCGACGAGTCGGGCCGTCCGTTCTTTGAGACCGTTGCGGCCGATCCGGATTGGCTGTCGGGGGAGCTGGCCGAGGCGTTCGTGACCGGGTTGGAGTGGGCGGTCACCAGATCCAGCCCAGCCGAGTTGGTCGGCGGGCTGCGCGAGGAGCGGGTGGCGAGCGGCTTAGCGGCCGTTCCCGACAAGGTCGCCGAGCGGATGTCGGGCAGCCTGGAGGAGATCCGCGGCCTGCTGCTCGAGCTGGGGGAGCGCGCCGCGAAGTCTGCCGAGGCGTTCCAGGCGGCGCGTCAGCGGTATCTGCACCGGGTGCTGGAGCGGCATGAGCGGGTGGATCTGGAGATCCTGACGCCGTTGACCGAACAGGGCGAGCACCCGGTGATGCTGCTCGGACGGGTGTTCGTGCCGCAAATGGTGCGCGAGAACCCGCCGCCTGTGGAGCTGCCGCGTGAAGTGTGGCGGCGGCTCGCCGAGGAGGGGCACCTGGAGACGGCGGACCTGCCCCCGGAGGTGGACATAGCGCGCGTGGAGGAGGCCCGTCGCGCTTATCAGCAGCGCCCGACGCGGCCCGTGCTGCAAGCGCTTGCGGATCCGGGCGCCCGCAAGACGGTCGTCTTGGGAGATCCCGGGGCGGGCAAGTCGACCCTGGCCAGATATCTGATGCTGGCGCTGGCCGCGGAAAACGCTGCGGCGGCGACCGAATGGGAGCTCCCGCCGGAACTGGAGGGTCGGCTGCCGATTTTGGTGGAGCTGCGAACGTTCGCCGACCAGCGCTGGCGGGGCCAGACGTTCCTGGATTTGATCGACGAGCTCGAACGCGGCGAAGGTCTGGGGATTCCCAAGCACATGCTAGAAGAGTTCCTGCGTGCCGGCAGACGCGCACTGGTGATCTTCGACGGTTTGGATGAGATATTCGATCCGCGCGTTCGGGGCGAGGTAACCCGGCAGATCGAGGGCTTCGCGGCCCGCTACCCGAGCACCAAGGTCGTAGTGACATCTCGGGTAGTGGGCTACAGCCGAGGCGTCCTGGATGGGGCCGGGTTCACCCATTACATGCTGCAGGATCTGGATCCCGAGCAGATCGAGAAGTTCGCCACTACGTGGTATCACCACAGCTGCGTCGGTGATCCGGCCCAAGCGGCGCGGCTGCGGGATCGCCTGCTTGGTGCGATTAAGAACTCGCCTGCGGTGGCCGAACTCGCGGGCAACCCGATGCTGCTGACGATCCTGGCCATCATTGGCCGCCGGCGGGAGCTTCCGCGAGATCGCCGTACGGTCTATCAGCACGCCGTCATGGTCCTCGTCGAACACTGGGACGTGAACAAACACCTGCGCGACGAAAGCGCCGACCTGCCGCTGTTGGATCACGAGGACAAGCTTTCGCTGCTGCACCTGGTGGCCCGCCGCATGCAGGACGGCCCCGCCGGGCTGGCCGGCAACCACCTGCCCGCCAAGGTGCTTATCGAACGGTTCGAAAGCTATCTCGACGAGCGATTTGCGCTGCCCAAGGACCGCGCCGTCCTGGCTGCGCGGGCGATGCTCCGCCAGTTCCAGGAACGAAATTTCATCCTGTCCAGCTTTGGCGCCGGCGTGTATGGGTTCGTCCACCGCGCCTTCTTGGAGTACCTCGCCGCTGACGACATTTACCAGCGGTTCAGCGCCCGCGAATTGGACGAGCAAGAGCTCCTCGCGATATTCGATGACCATTGGGCCGACCCGGCGTGGGACGAGGTCTTATTGCTGCTTGCGGGTATGATCCCGGAACGTTTCGCGGCCGAGGCCATCGCTCGCCTGCTTGCCGCCGACCCGCACTGGCGAATCAGAACGCGGCCACCACGGCACCTACTCCTCGGGTTGCGTGCCATTTGTGAAGTTCGCCGAAACTCAACCCTGGCCCCGCATGCTCCTGCTATTACCCGCCACCTCACCGACCTCCTCAAAGCCGCAGGCGACAAGGAAGCGAAAAAGTTCGATCACACTCTGATCGAGACCTTCGAATCCATCTTGCGCCAGCTGCTCGACGGCTCCCCCCCACGATGGCTCGACCACGATAGCTACCGGAACTGGTACCGGATGGCCCGGCTGCATCTGCCATCCTTTGCGATTCGTACCGCGCGCGCTGCGGCACGGCTCACTATCGCCCACCGCAGCAGCCACGAGGTGCAGCAAGCCCTCAGGGGCCCAGATCGGTTCGTGCGGCGGGCGGCGGTGGAGACGTTGACGGCGGGGTGGCCGCAGGATCCGCAGATTCTCACGCTACTGCGGGATTGTGCAGTCAATGACACTGAAGGATATGTGCGGGAGGCGGCGGTGATGGCAGTGGCGGCGGGGTGGCCGCGGCATCCGCTGACTCTCACGCTGCTGCGGGATCGTGCTGTCAATGACCCAGACGTCTCTGTGCGGGGGGCCGCGGTAGCGACGAGGTGGCCGCAGGATCCGCTGACTCTCACGCTGCTGCGGGATCGTGCTGTCAACGATCCAGATCGGTTCGTGCGGCGGGCGGCGGTAAAAGCCGTGGCCGCGGGGTGGCCGCAGGATCCGCAGATCGTGGAGTTGGTGCGGGACCGTGCTGTCAATGACGCAGAAGGGTACGTGCGAGGAGCGGCGGTGGAGGCGTTGGCGGCGGGGTGGCCGCAGGATCCGCAGATCTTGGAGTTGGTGTGTGACCGCGCCGTCAGCGAAACAGCCGAAATCGTGCGGCAGGCGGCGATGATGGCCTTGGCGGCGGGGTGGCCGCAGGATCCGCAGATCGTGGAGTTGGTGTGTGAACGCGCCGTCAGCGACGCAGAAGGGTACGTGCGGGAGGCGGCAGTGAAGGCGGTGGCCGCGGGGTGGCCGGAGGATCCGCAGACGCTCACGCTGCTGAGAGATCGTGCCGTCAACGACCTCCACTGGTCGGTGCGGGGGGCGGCGGTGATGGCAGTGGCGGCCGGATGGCCGCAGGATCCGCTGACTCTCACGCTGCTGCGGGATCGTGCTGTCAATGACCTCGGCCGGTCCGTGCGGGGGGCGGCGTTGGCGGCGTTGGCGTCGGGGTGGCCGGAGGATTCGCAGATCTTGGAGTTGGTGCGTGATAGTGCCGTGAAGGATCGCGACCGGTTGGTGCGGCGTGCGGCGTTGGAGGTGGTGGCGTCGGGGTGGCCGGAGGATCCGCAGATCTTGGAGTTGGTGCGGGATAGTGCCATCAGCGACCCGGACGATTCTGTGCGGTGGAGTGCGGTGGACGCGGTGGCGTCGGGGTGGCCGGAGGATCCGCAGACTTCGGCTTGGTTGCGGGATCGTGCCGTCACTGACCCAAGCAGGTACGTGCGGCAGGTCGCCCTACTCGCCGCAAACGAGCTTGATGTCCGGAGGAGCGATAAAACATGACGTCCCGCCCGCCCGTCACGTGTGAGG
>CALAED010000744.1 GCA_937891035.1 uncultured Thermomonosporaceae bacterium
GTAGAGCCGGGTTTCTCGGCCCCAGGGTGGCCTCAGACCGGCCCCAGGCAAGATCGCCAAGGCTCCGGGCGGACCAAGTTCGTGCAGGTCAGACTGGGTGGGTCGCGTGGGACTCGAACCCACAACCTACGGATTAAAAGTGCCAAGGAATCCGCAGCTCCTTGTTTATCGACTCGACAAGAATAGGATTACTACGTGTCCCGGAATGTCGCCGTGTGCCATTACATACAGACCCGGTATCGTTCCTCGAAATGGCGCCGTCCGTGTAATGCCGGGTGCTGACGGTCCATACCGCGACGGACGAGCACACACCGAGCACACACGGCCGGAAACCGCGCCGCCGGCTTGGATTCGTTCCTGAACCTGGCTGCAGTGATAACAGCTTCCGGTCCTGAGCCGTACTTCGGTCGTTTTGTGATCTTCTTAAACGGCTATCTCGTCGCTTAGTCAGCCTTTGCGGCCTCGAGTCAGCCGGTTCCACAGCAGGCGAATTGTTGATATAGGAGGCAAAGCTGGTGGCTGGGAGTGGATCGCCGCAAGTTGGGCAAGCCTGCGCAACAGCGCCTCGCTCTCGGTGTGCAGTTCCTCGCCTAGATCGCGAAGGTTTCTGCGTAGCCGAATCCTACGCATCACCGCACCGGCAAGTGCGCCGACAGACAGGGCGACCAACAAGCCGATGTAGGGCCAGGTCTCCATGCCGAGTTCGTGCCGGATGCGTATCGCGATGCGTGCAATACCGATGACCGGCAGCAGGGCGGCAAGGGCTACCGCGAGCACAAGCCAGCGCCGTTCGCTGCTGATCACGTCCCGCCACCGTTGCGTGGCGGCTCGTTCCACTAACCGGTCCCCGACCTTGCTCATCCGTGTGAGCCGGGCCTGGAGTAGCGCGGCCTCGGTAGGAGTCACCGGCCTATCGGCATCGAGCTTCTCTCTGGCCTCAGCGAGTAGCCGACGCAGCCGGGCGCGTGGGAGTGGGCGTGGGAGCGAGCCTGCGGCGTGCTGCAGTAGGTAGCGACCCAGCACGACGAGGAAGACGATGATCAGAAGTAATCCAACGTACCCCTGAAGACGCCCTCGGCCGGTGAAGAGGCTGATGCCAACGCCAACGCACGCAGCTGTGGTCGCAGTGATCATCGGGATCCCGAACCGTGTCAAGTACCGGTCGGGAGGAACGGCGTGCGCAGTCCGCTCCGTGCGGATTACCCACCCGCGAAACACCAGGTTCATAGCTTCGCTGCCGAAGAAGCACGCCACGAAGATGAACTCGGCATAGCCAAGCACCACCAACCACCAGGGCGCCTCCACGATCGTCAGCGTAGCCACTACCCGTCAACGCAGATGCGCAGTCACGCCGGGCCGACTGACTCTGTTGGGAGTCTCGGAATCGTCGACGCGTCACGGTGGATGATGGGTCTGTCATCGACAGATGTCCGGGATGGCGAAGCCGCCGAGGCGGTGCGTTGTCCGGACGTCAAGTATGAGGCGCGGCTCCGGGTTCTACTTGCGACGTGATCGTCTCGGCTGCATCATCCACGAATAGGCCCAGGTCGCATGAGGTGACACCATTTTCGGCACCCACACGGTGAACTCGCCTTCCACTACTGCTACCTGCCCGAAGACCAGCCCGCCACCTTGGCCCGCCTGATCGCCGCCGCCGGGCTGCGCTGGCCGGTGGAAGAAAGCTTCGAGTTCGGCAAGGACCTATTCGGCCTGGACCTGGCCCAAGTACGCCTCTACACCGCGATCTTGCGGCACACCGTGCTGGTGATGGCCGCCCTGGCCGTCTGCGCCATCACCGCTGCAGCCGCACGCCACCGCACCAACACCCAAGCCGCACCACCGACCAGCGCCAACGACACCCCACCAGAAGAACCCGGGCTGATCCCACTCACCATCGCCGAGATCAAACACCTGGTCAACACGGTCAACCAGACAACACGATCACTTCTACACGCCACCCGATGGTCGGCATGGCGACGCCGACACCAAGCCCGCGCCCGCTGGTTCCACAAACGCGCACGACTAACCGCCACATCCACCCAGCTCACCTAAGAAATGGCGGCTGTCGTACTGGTGGACATCGCCGGGTCGCGGCGGAGCTGGAGGCGTTCGGGTTGGTGGCCTTCGACCCGACGGTGTCGCGGTTGATCGATGCGTTGGCAGCCATGCCCGCGCTGGCGCTGAAGGTCATCAGGGCCGCCCGTGCTTGCAAACGCGCCTGGGCGTTGGCCGAGGTTGAGATCGTGGCCGAGCTGGTCCTCGAGCTATAGAGATCCACGCCGTGGGATGGGAGCGGTTGGGTTGGGCGAACGTTTGCACGCGTTGGGGTGGCGCCATGCCGGCTGAGCTGGCACGTGGATGAGGTCTATACAAAGTCGAAATCTTCCTGTACAAGATCTCGTCCCGGAGTGGTACGATCATCTTGTACCACTCAGGGAGGGGTTGGGTATGACCGTCAGTGCCAGCGAGGCCCGCTCGCGTCTGTTTCCGCTCATTCAGCAGGTTAACGACGACCATGCCCCGGTGCGTATCACCTCTCGGAGCGGGGACGCGGTGTTGATGTCGGCCGAGGACTATGACTCCTGGCAGGAGACGATCTATCTGTTGCGTTCCCCGGCCAACGCCCGGCGGCTGATGGAGGCCATCGCTAGGGACAAGGCAAGCCGCCCCGCCATCACCAAGACCATGGAAGAGCTGGAAGACCTGGCCGGTGAGGTGTGAGGAGCGTCCACTTCGATCCTGACGCCTGGGAGGACTTCCTGTTCTGGCTCGGCGCGGATCGGAG
Source organism: uncultured Thermomonosporaceae bacterium (assembly GCA_937891035.1). GTDB lineage: Bacteria > Actinomycetota > Actinomycetes > Streptosporangiales > Streptosporangiaceae > CALAED01. Next base: position 2,786 of record CALAED010000744.1, read on the forward strand.
GATGGCCAAGCGGATCACCCGGTTGATCGGTGAGATCCAACGCGATCCCTTCGCCGGCATCGGGAAGCCCGAGCCGTTGAAGGGCGACCTGTCGGGTTATTGGTCCCGCCGGATCGATGACGAACACCGTCTGGTGTACCGGGCTGATGACAAGGAAGTGAAGATCCTCAAGGCCCGTTACCACTACGGCAACGATTGAACATCTTGAGGTCGCCCGGCCGTGTCGGCGATTAACAACAGCCAATGGCCCGGGCAACTGAACGAGACCCGTGTGGGCGTCCGCTACGGGTGGGCTGCGCGGTAGGCGTTCCAGATTTCTGTCCTTAGCCTGTGGGTGCCGAATATCGTGTCACCTCATGCGACCTGGGCGTATTCGTGGATGAGGCCACCGAGTCGATCATGCCTCAAGACCCTGAACGGCGGGCCTACGGAGACCCACGCTGTCACCACCCACCGGCTCACCCGCCGCGGACGGGCACTGGCTGGTGCACGCACCGATCGGCGCACCGCTGACGGGCATCGCGGCCTACGCCGCTGACGTCACCCGGGCATCTCGCACCCGCGGGCGTGGAGGGCGAGCTGCTGCTCGGCGGCCGGTGCCCGGCCAAGGGCTACATCAACGACCCGGAGCTGACCGAACGCGGGTTCGTGCCGGACCGCTTTGCCGGCGCCGGCATCGTGTACCGCACCGGTGACCAGGTGCTCCGCGACGAGCACGGTGTGTTGATCTTCCTTGGCCGCATCGACGAGCAAGTGAAGATCCGCGGATACCAGGGTCGGGCGACGCGTAGTTAGGTCGTCCGGCGTGTTCGTCATGGTCTCCTCTGTGGTCTCTCGTGCCGGGCGCCGTCCTATGACGCCGTACGACGTCCTACAACGGTCTCCACAACGAACTCGCGACCCGGCCGGAACTCATCGCTTCGGGCGCGCCCTCGATCGAGCCTGCACGGACCACGCCGGGGCCGACAGGGTGAGCTTGAGGCCACAGTGGGCGCTCTTCCCCCGGACGCGTGTAGCGCGTGGTGTCTCGTTGTGTTGGCAGCCAGGCCGGCATCGTCAACATCGTCTCCGCGGATCGTGAGACCGCCTGGCTGCCAGGTGACCAGGGGGCGCGGTTCTGCCCGCCTGACTCGGCACATGCTCTTTTCATCGGACACAGTCGCAGCTACAGTTGCAGAAAGTAGTGACATAAGCACTAAAAGTGAGGCTTGTGGATGGCGGGGAAGAGTAAAGAGAGAGTCCGTTTGGGTGAGGTGCTTGTCTACGCGGCCGCGGGGCTCGCCGACCTGGGCATCAAGCAGGTCCGGGAGTTGTCACGGCGTTCGGATCTGGGCGACCAGGCAAAGGAGGGGTGTCGGGAGTTGGCCGCCCGCGGTGAGTTGTCGCTCAACCGGCTCAGGCATCTCGCGAAAGCGCCCGAGCCCTATTTCGAGACGTTGGCCCGGCGGGCCGCTGACCGGGCCGATCGCGACCATGCATGACCATGAGCTCTTCAAAGCCAGGGTCGACGGGATTCTGGAGTCCGTCGTCGAGCAGGAGATCGCCGAGCTGATCGCGATCGACGAAATGCTGGCCCCGGTGGCTGAGCAGGTCCGGTCGGCTGTGATGCGCGGGAAACGGCTGCGGGCCGCGTTCTGCTACTGGGGATGGCGAGCGGTCGGCCAGCCGGACAGGGACGCGGCTGTCAAGCTGGCCGCGGTCATGGAATTGGTGCACGCTGCGGCGCTCGTGCACGACGACGTCATCGACGACAGCCCCACGCGACGCGGCATCCCTTCGGTGCACGTCGCGCTGAGCTCAGCGAGCTTGCCCGATCGGCGCGGGTCCAACGAGTTCGGCCACGGGGCTGCGCTTGCGATCGTGGTTGGCGACCTGCTCATCGCCATGGCCGGGCACCTGTTCGCCAACTGCGGCCTGCCCGCCGGTTACCTGCGGCGTGCGCGTCCGCTGTGGTCGGCGCTCACTCGAGAGCTGATGGCGGGCGAGTGCATGGAGATCCTGGTCACCGGGCAACGACCCCGGCTGGAGCGGTCTTTGAAAATCAACCGGTTGAAGACCGCCAAATATACCGTCGAGCGCCCGCTCCAGATCGGCGGCGTTCCGCTCGGCGAGGCGTACCAGCTACGCGATGACATGCTCGGGGTGTTCGGCGACCCGCAGGCGATGGGCAAGTCCAACTTCGACGACCTGCGCGGCCACAAACCCACCGCCATGCTGGCGCTGGTCTTGGACGAAGCAGGCAGGGAGGCGCGCCGGACACTGGATCGTCTGCTAGGCCGTCGTGACCTCGGCGAGGAAGACCTGCAGACCATCCGGGAAATCATCGACAGCACCGGCGTGCCGAGCCGCATCGAGTCGATGATCAAAGGACGGACCGCCACCGCACTGGACGTGATCCATCGAGCGAAACTGCCCTCCGATGCCACCCTCGCGCTGACCGATCTGGCCGCCGCGCTGCTCGACCGAGTCACCTGAGCGGCCACACACTCTGAAAGGCCGAACCGCCATGTACACCGACCAGACCATGGATCTGCTGCGCCGCCAGGGCGACCCTCTCGCCGACGCGACCGTCGAGACGCTGTTCGAACGCGGCGAGGTCGAGAAGTTCAACACCCTGATGCGCTGGTTTACCCAGTCCGGCCAGGAACCGCCGGACGGCCTGCCGGAAGCAGCACGCCAATACCTGCAGGAGACCGCCGCGCCCCCGGCGTGGATCGACTGGGAGATCATTGACCGGGCCCGGCTGTTCTTCATTGACAACAACGTCCATATCTCCACGGCACTCGCCTTTGCTTCGATGCCGCTGTCGTACGCGATCCCGCACGTGGCGAAGCTGCTGAGCGCCACCCACAGCCTGGAATACCCTGCCCGACGGATGTCCGAGACTGGGCAGTTCGTGGTTTACCTGATGCGGTCCGATGCTTTCGAGTCCAAAAGCCGGTTCATCCCCGCTGCCCAGAAGGTCCGACTGTTGCATGCATCGGTGCGCTACCACCTGCGCCGGGAAGGTCTGTGGAACGAGGCGATCGACGGGGTACCCGTGTGTCAGGAGGACATGATCGGCGGGCAGATGTGCTTTTCGATCTTCGTCCTGGACGCCTTGCACCGGCTGGGTATCCACTTCAGTGAGGACGATGCCGGGGCCTACTACTACGCCTGGCGTGTCGTGGGCGCGATGCTCGGCTGTGCCACTGAGCAGAGTCCACCTGACCTCGCGGCCGCCCGCGAATGGTCGGACCTCTACATGCTCCGCAACCTGGGCCCTTCCGAAGAGGGCGTCAAGCTGACCGAACAACTGATCAGACTGTATGAGGAGGTCGTCCCGAGTACCTTCTTCGACCCGATCGTGGCCGCCCTCATCCGCTTCCTGGTCGGCAACACCATCGCCGACTGGCTTCAGGTACCCACCTCCGCCTGGGACCGGGTGGCGCAGACATCTCCGATGATGTTCGACTTCCTCGAACGCATCGAGAACAGCGGGCCCTGGGGCGAGTGGGTCGCCGACAAAGTCGGAGCCGTCGTCGCCAACCTGGAGCTCAGCTCCCTCACCCGCGGTCGCGTCATGCACTACGCTATCCCCCCGCAGTTGAAGAAGGACTACGGAGTGAGGACGCCCCGCCGCCAAAGGTGGCAACCTCCGCCGCCTTCCGCGCACATCACCCGGACGCCGATCGGCGGCCTGGGCGTCATCTGAGGGCGGCTCTCACCTTGCCGGGCGCGCGCTTCTACTAATGGACGATGAGAATCTCTTGCCCCTGATCGAGTGCTCGGTGTGCGGGTGGCACTGGTTCAATCCCAGTATCGCCCACCACGTTTCCCAGGTCAGATGCCGTTTCTGGCCTGGATTTCGTTTGCATGGCTAACCATCGGGCCGGATTGGGAGCAGACCGCTCCCCGGGGTGGTCAGGACTACCTAGTGTCGTGAGTCAATAATTTGTTGTTAGACGGTAAGCTGCTTGGATGCCGAG
>CALAED010000745.1 GCA_937891035.1 uncultured Thermomonosporaceae bacterium
TCTTGCGCGCTAAATGTGGCGTCCCGAAAGGCCCGCGCGGGAAAATCGATGATCCGGCACAACCTGCCCTCTCGCCCCATCTGGAGGGGGATGCCTCGTGCTCCTCACTCTCATAGCCATTGCCGGCGTCGCGTACTTCGTGGGTTCCCGGATCGAGCGCGCCCGCGAAGCCCATTCGAACTTCAACAGCTATAAGAGGCGGGTCGCCTCGATGCGCGGCGTCCGGATGCGCGAGACGGCGCGGGCCATAATCGGCATCGTGGCCCTTCTCGTCCTGCTCAACGTCGTGTTCCACCTTTGACCCGATCAGGCGCGGCGGGCCACCCCGCCCCCGCGCACCGGGCGATCAGACGCCGACCAGCTTTCGCGGCGCGGTTCGCAGGTAGACGGCCCAGGTCAGGGCGAAGCACACGGCGTAGAAGGCGATAAAGGCGATGTACGCGCCGTTCCCGGACTGGTAGGTCAGGAAGGACTGCCGGAAGGCGACGTTCACCAGTACCCCGCCGAAGGCGCCGACCGCTCCCGCGATACCGATGAGCGCGCCCGCCAGCCGCCGCGCCTCGTGCTCGGCCGCCATCGGGTCGCCGCCGTTGGCGACCCCGAGCTCGGCCTTCGCCCGGAAGATCGCGGGGATCATCTTGTAGGTCGAGCCGTTGCCGACGCCGCTGAAGATGAACAACAAGATGAAACCGGCGATGAACAGCGACAGCGACTCTCGCACCGAGGCGGCGTACACGACCGACGCCCCGGCCGCCATCGCGACGAAATTCCAGAACGTCACCCTGGCGCCGCCCAGCCGGTCGGCCGCCCAGCCGCCGATCGGGCGGATCAGCGAGCCGAGCAGCGGTCCGAGGAAGGTCAGGTAGGCGGCCTCGATCGGCGTGTCGAATTCGGCCGCGAACTGCACCTGAAGCACCTGGCCGAAGGCGAACCCGAAGCCGATGAACGACCCGAACGTGCCGATGTAGAGCAGCGACATGATCCAGGTGTGCGCGTCCTTGCAGACCTCGCGCATCGCCCGGCTGTCGTTGTTCATCTGGGCCAGGTTGTCCATGTACAGGGCGGCGCCGAGCGCGGCGAGCACGATGAGCGGGATGTAGAGGCCCGCGACGAGACGCGGATGGTCCCTGCCGGCGGTGGCCAGGATGAACAGGCCGACCAGCTGCACGACGGCCACGCCGATGTTGCCGCCGCCGGCGTTGATGCCAAGCGCCCAGCCCTTGAGCCGCTGGGGATAAAACGCGTTGATGTTGGCCATCGATGAGGCGAAGTTGCCGCCGCCGACCCCGGCGACCGCCGCGACGATGAGGAGCGTGGAGTAGGAGACGCCGGGCTCGAGGACGATGGTCACGAGGGCGCACGGCACGAGGAGCAGCGACGCGCTGATCATGGTCCAATTGCGTCCGCCCAAGGCGGCGACCGCGAAGGTGTACGGCACCCGCAGCGCCGCGCCGACAAGTGCCGGGACGGCGGTGAGCACGAACTTTCCCGCCGGGTCGATCCCGTAGGCCGGGCCCATGAACAGCACGAGCACCGACCACAGCGTCCACACGGAAAAGCCGATGTGCTCGGAGAAGATGGAGAAAATAAGGTTACGCCGCGCGATCCTCGCGCCGCCGCCCGCCCAGAATTCCTCATCGTCGGGACGCCAGTCGTGGATCCACCGGCGGCGGGAAGTGGGATGGCCCCGGCCCCGTTCTCGGGTGTCGACTCCTATGGTCATGGTGACTCCTCGTGTTCGACGGATCGCGATGACGCTAGGAGCCGGGCATTTCTTTGGTGTTTGTGCTGTGGTTCGGTCATGCAAATTCGGCTGCACTCAGGCGGAGGCGATGTGTGAGGAACGGTTCGGGCCGCGGGCTACCAGGCCGGCTCCCTACCGTCCTCAAGGTAGGCGACCTGTCCGTCGGCCGCCGCCCGCAGGCAATGGCCCAGCCGTCGTTCGTTAAGTGGCGGCAGGAGACCGGCGATATCGTCCGGAGCGCGCAAGGTGTGGTCGGATAGTTCGTCGGCCGGCAGCCGGATGGCGCCGACCTGTTCGCCGGTGATGCGGCCGGCGAAGACGAAGATGTTGACCGCGTCCACGCCGTCGCGCGGCGGCACCCAGTCCACGCAGACGAGACCGTCCAGGGCGGGGACGAAGCCGAGCTCTTCGTCGCACTCGCGCAGGCAGGCGGCGAGCGGTGACTCGCCGGCCTCGATGACCCCGCCCGGCAGCGTCCAGCCATCCTTGTAGGTGGGCTTGACCAGCAGGATCCGGCCGGCTGGGTCGACGAGCAGTGCCCCCGCGGCCCCCCTGGTGCGCGGCAGGGAGGCGAAGAACGCACTGTCCACCATGTCCCACACCCTAGAGCCTGCCCGGCCGCGGATCCCGCCTCGCCGGCCGCGCAGCGGTGAGGCCCATTTAACACGGCGGTGACGGCCGGGACCCGGCCGGTTAACGGCCCCCGCACACGATCTAGCCATGTCCAGCGGCACCCCGACGCACTGTCCCTACTGCGCGCTGCAGTGCGGCATGGTCGTCGGCCGCGACCTCGCGACCGGGGGCGGCCAGGTCCGCGTCGCGCCGCGCTCCGACGTCCCCGCCGGCGCCGGCGGGCTGTGTCAAAAGGGCTGGACGGCGGCTGACCTGCTCACCACCGCCGACCGGCTGACCACGCCGCTGATGCGCGTGCACGCCGGCGCGCCGCTCGAGCCGTGCACCTGGGACGCGGCGCTGGACCGGATCGCCGCCGAGATCGAGCGGCTGCGGGCGGCCTACGGCCCGGACGCCGTCGCGGTGTTCGGCGGCGGCGGGCTCACCAACGAAAAGGCCTACCAACTGGGCAAGTTCGCCCGCGTCGGGCTGCGTACCGCCAACATCGACTACAACGGCCGGTTTTGCATGTCGTCGGCGGCGGCCGCGCTGAACCGCGCGTTCGGGATGGACCGCGGCCTGCCGATGCCGATCACCGACCTGGAGACCGCCGACGCGATCTTGCTCGTCGGCGGCAACGTCGCCGAGACGATGCCGCCGTTCATGCGGCACCTGGCGGCCCAGCGGGCGGGCGGCGGGCAGCTGATCGTCATCGATCCACGCACGACGCCCACCGCGCGGCGCGCCGATCTGCACCTGCGGCCCACGCCCGGCACCGATCTCGCCCTGGCCAACGGGCTGTTGCACATCGCGGTCAACGAGGGGCTGATCGACGAGACCTACATCGCCGCGCGCACCCGCGGCTTCGACGCGGTGCGGACGGCGGTGAACTCCTATTGGCCCGGCCGCGTCGAGCGGATCACCGGCGTGCCCGTGCCGCAGCTGCGCCGGGCGGTGTGGCTGCTGGCCGGCGAGACGGGCGAGACGCGCGGCCGAAGCGGCGACCACACCGCCCTCGTCCTGACCGCCCGCGGCGCCGAGCAGCACGCCGACGGCACCGACACGGTCACCGCCTACATCAACCTGGCGCTGGCGCTCGGCCTGCCCGGTCTGCCCGGCTCCGGCTACGGCTGCCTGACCGGGCAGGGCAACGGCCAGGGCGGCCGCGAGCACGGCCAGAAGGCCGACCAGCTGCCCGGCTACCGCAAGATCGACGATCCGGTGGCGCGGGCGCACGTCGCCGCGGTCTGGGACGTCGAGCCGGCCGCCATCCCCGGCCCCGGCCGGTCGGCCTATGAGTTGCTGGTCTCGCTCGGCACCCGCGACGGACCCAAGGCGCTGCTGCTGTTCGGCTCCAACCCCGTCGTGTCGGCGCCGCACGCCGCCGCCGTCGAAGAACGGCTGGACGCGCTTGAGTTCCTCGTCGTCGCCGACTTCGTCCCGTCGGAGACCGCGCTGCGCGCCGACGTCGTACTACCCACCACGCAGTGGGCCGAGGAGTCGGGGACGATCACCAACCTCGAAGGCCGGGTGCTGCGGCGGGAGCGGGCCGTGCCGCCGCCGCCCGGCGTGCGCGGCGACCTGGCGGTGCTCGCCGCGCTCGCCGGCCGCCTGAACGCGCCGGGGACGTGGAGCGGCGAGCCGGCCGAGGTCTTCGACGAGCTGCGCCGGGCCAGCGCGGGCGGCCTCGCCGACTACTCCGGGATCACCTACGAGCGGATCGCCGCCGAGGGCGGGGTGTTTTGGCCCTGTCCAGGCGAGGGGCATCCCGGCACGCCGCGGCCGTTCCTCGAACGGTTCGCGACCCCGGACGGGCGGGCCAGGTTCACTCCGGTCGAGCATCGCGGCGCCGTCGAGGACGTCTGCGCCGACTATCCGCTCTACCTGACCACGGGGCGGGTGCTCGCGCACTACCAAAGCGGCGCGCAGACCCGCCGGGTTGACCAGCTCAACAAGGCCGCCCCGGAGCCGTACGTCGAGCTGCATCCCGACGTCGCGGAACGGCTCGGCATCGCGGCCGGCGCGCTGGTGCGGGTGACGAGCCGGCGCGGCTCGGCGCTCGTGCGGGCCAGGCCGACCGACGCGATCCGGCCCGACACCGTCTTCGTCCCGTTCCACTGGGCCGGGACGGGCCGGGCGAACCTGCTCACCAATCCGGCGCTCGATCCGCTGTCGCGGATGCCGGAGTTCAAGGTGTGCGCGGTACGGCTCGAAGCGGTCTGAACGGTCTGGGCGATCTTGACGGGAGGCGAGGACACAGTGAGCGAGCACGACGCGCCGGCCGGGCCACCGGCCTGGCCGGGCGGCCGGCGGATCGTGGTGGTCGGCAACGGGATGGCGGGTTCCCGGTTCGTCACCGAGATGCGCGCCCGCGACCCCGGCGTCTCAATCACGGTCTTCGGCCAGGAGGCGCGCCGGCCCTACAACCGGGTGCTGCTGTCGAACGTGCTGGCCGGCACCGCGCAGCCGCATCAGATCGGCCTGGTGGACCCGTCGTGGTACGCCGAGCACGCCATCGACGCCCGACTCGGCGTGGCCGTCACCAAGATCGACAGGGCTGCCGAGGTGGTGGTCGCGGAGGACGGCACGACCGCCCCGTACGACACGCTCGTGCTGGCGACGGGGAGCGCGCCGCTGGTGCCGCCCATCCCCGGCACGGAGGACGGGCTGCCGCGCGGGACGGTGGCCTTCCGGACGCTTGACGACTGCGCGGACATCATCGAGGCGGCGCACAGCGCCCGGCACGCCGTGGTGATCGGCGGCGGGCTGCTGGGCATCGAGGCCGCCCGCGGGCTGGCCGGCCGCGGTCTTTGTGTGACCGTGCTGCACCTGGCCGGGCACCTCATGGAACGTCAGCTCGACGCGGAGGCGGGGAAGGTGCTGGCGCGCACCCTCACCGGTCTCGGCATCCGGGTCCGGCTGGCCGCCCGGGTGGCGGCCCTGCGCACCAGGGGCGGCCCGGACGGCGAACGGGTCGTCGGGGTCGAGCTGGCCCACGACGAACGCCCGGCCGAGCTGGTGCCCGCCGACCTGGTGGTGATGGCCTGCGGGGTCCGGCCGGCGGTCGGCCTGGCCCGCGCCGCCGGCCTGGCCGTCGAGCGCGGCATCGTCGTCGACGAGGCGCTGCGCTCGGTGAGCGACCCCGCGATCCGGGCGATCGGGGAGTGCGCGCAGTACGGCGACGTTGTCTACGGCCTGGTCGCCCCGGCGTGGGAGCAGGCCGCGGTGCTGGCCGATCTGCTGAGCGGGCACCGCCCGGCCGCGCGCTATACCGGGTCGCGGCAGATCACCCGGCTCAAGGCGGCCAGCCTCGAGCTCGCCACGATGGGGGAGACCCATCACGGCTCGCATGACGAGGACGTCGAGGTCGTGCAGTTCGCCGACGCCGCGCGCGGCACGTACAAAAAGGTCGTCATCCGCGATGACCGGCTCATCGGCGCGATCCTGCTCGGCGAGACGAGCACGGCCGGCACGCTCACCCAGCTGTACGACCGGGCGGCCCCGCTGCCGGCCGACCGGCTCGCCCTGCTGTTCGCCGGGGCGCCGGCCGCGCCCGCCGCCGGCTCCCCGGTCTTGATGCCCGACGGGGCGCAGGTGTGCACCTGCAACAACGTCACCAAGGGCCAGATCAGGGCCTGCTGGGAGGACGGCGCCACGACGGTGGAGGAGGTCACGGCCCGGACCCGCGCCACCACCGGCTGCGGCACCTGCGCGGACGCCGTCGCGGGCATCGTCGGCTGGCTGGCCGAACAATCCCCGCCGTGAGGTTCTTTTAACACGGGAGTGACAAAGGGGACCCAGGCGCGAAACGCCCCCTGCCGAATATCGGGCGCATGGGAGTCGGACCTGCCACCGCCAACCGCAAGCGGCTCGTCGTCGTCGGGCACGGACCGGCCGGGCATCGGCTCGTCGAAGCGCTGCGGCACCGAGACGCGGACGGCTCATGGGAGGTGACGATTCTCGGCGAGGAGCCGCGGGCCGCCTATGACCGGGTCGCCCTCACCTCCTACCTCACCGACGGAGCCGAGCTCGGCTACCCGGCGCACGACGGAGCGGTCACCGCGCGGCCCGGCGACCCGGTCGTGTCCATCGACCGGGCCGGTCGCACCGTGACCACCGCTGCGGGCCATGCGGTCCGCTACGACACGCTGGTCCTGGCGACGGGGTCGGTGCCGTTCGTGCCGCCGGTGCCGGGCCACGATCTGCCCGGCGTCTTCGTCTACCGCACCATCGACGACCTGGACGCGTTGCGCGCCTACTGCGCGGACCGTACGCACCGCGCCCGGCGAGAGCGCAGGACCGCGGCCGGCGCAGTGGTCGGCGGCGGGCTGCTCGGCCTTGAGGCCGCGCGCGCCCTGCAGGGGCTGGGCCTGGACACGCATGTGGTCGAGGTGGCGCCCAGGCTGATGCCGCGCCAGCTCGACGAGGGCGGCGGCGCGATGCTGCGTCGGCACATCGAGGGTCTCGGCCTGCACGTTCACGGGGGCGCGCCGCTGGCCGGCCTGAGCCCGCGCGCCGGTTCGGCCGCCGGCGAGGTGGGCTCGGTCCGGCTGGCCGGCGACGCGGTCATCGACGTCGACGTGGTCGTCTTTTCCGCCGGCATCCGGCCCCGCGACCAGCTGGCCAAAGACTGCGGCCTGCCGGTGGGGGAGCGGGGCGGCATCGTGGTCGACGAGACCTGCCGCACCGCCGACCCGGCGATCTTCGCGGTAGGGGAGTGCGCGCTCGTGCACGGCCAGATCTACGGTCTTGTCGGGCCGTGCTTTTCGATGGCCGAGGTGGTCGCCGACCGGTTGCTTGCGGCGGCGGGCGGCACCGTGAGCTCGGCGGCGTTCGGCGGCGCGGACACCTCGACCAAGCTGAAGCTGATGGGCGTCGACGTCGCGAGCTTCGGCGACCCGTTCGCCGGCGACCGGCCGGGGGCGGGCGCGCTGGACGTCATCTACACCGATCCGGTCGCCGGCGTCTACAAAAAACTCGTCGTCAGCGACGACGCCAGGACGCTGCTCGGGGGCGTCTTGGTCGGCGACGCCGAGACCTATCCCACGCTGCGCGCCTGCGTCGGGGCCGCGTTGCCGAGCCCGCCCGACCGGCTGCTGTTCACCGGCGGGGAAGCGGCGGCCGGTGAGCTGCCCGGCGACACCACCATATGCAGCTGCAACAACGTCGACGCCGCGGCGATCCGGTGCGCAATCCGGGACGGGCGCCTGGCGGACGTGGCGTCGATCAGGGCCGCCACCAACGCCGGGGCCGGCTGCGGCAGCTGCGTGCCGCTGCTGAAAAGGCTGCTCGACGCCGAGCTGACGGCCGCCGGCACCCCGGTGAGCAAGGCGCTGTGCGAGCACTTTGACTTCAGCCGCGCCGAGCTGTTCGACATTGTCGCGGTGCGCGGCATCACCACCTTCACCCGACTCATCGGCGAGCACGGGCGGGGCAGGGGCTGCGACATCTGCCGGCCGGCCGTCGCCTCGATCCTGGCCAGCCTGGCCAGCATGGAAGGCCGCGGCGAGCACATCCTCGAAGGCGAACAGGCCGCCCTGCAGGACACCAACGACCACTTCCTCGCCAACCTGCAAAAAAACGGCACCTACTCGGTCGTGCCGCGGGTGCCGGGTGGTGAGATCACGCCGGCGAAACTGATCGCCATCGGCGAGGTCGCGCGTGAGTTCGGCCTCTACACGAAGATCACCGGGGCGCAGCGCATCGACATGTTCGGGGCCCGTGTCGAACAGCTACCCGCGATCTGGAAGCGGCTGGTGGACGCCGGGTTCGAGTCGGGCCACGCCTACGGCAAGGCGCTGCGAACGGTCAAATCGTGCGTCGGCTCGACGTGGTGCCGCTACGGAGTCCAGGACTCGGTCGCCATGGCGATCCGGCTGGAGCTGCGCTACCGCGGGCTGCGCTCGCCGCACAAGCTCAAGTCCGCCGTGTCGGGCTGCGCCAGGGAGTGCGCTGAGGCACGCGGCAAGGACTTCGGCGTCATCGCGACGGAGCGGGGCTGGAACCTCTACCTGTGCGGCAACGGAGGGATGCGGCCAAGGCACGCCGACCTGTTCGCGATCGACCTCGACGACGAGACGCTGATCCGTTACATCGACCGCTTCTTGATGTTCTACATCCGTACGGCAGATCGACTGCAGCGGACCGCGTCCTGGCTGGAAAACCTCGACGGCGGCATGGACTACCTCCGCCAAGTGATCATCGAGGACCGGCTCGGCATCTGCGCCGACCTCGACGCCGCCATGGACCGGCACGTCGCCGCCTATGCCGACGAGTGGCGCGCCGCCATCGAAGACCCCGCCAAGCTGGGCCGCTTCGTGTCGTTCGTCAACGCGCCGGACACGCCGGACCCGAGCATCGCCTTCGCGCCCGAACGTGACCAGATCAAACCCGTCCTGGTGGCCGGCCCGGACCTGGAGGTGGTGAGCCGGTGACGGCGGATGTGTCGCGGGCGCCGGTCGCGGCGCCGGTCTGGGTCGACGTCTGCGCCTATGACGATCTGATCCCCGAGCGCGGCGCGGCCGCCTTGGTGCACGGCCGGCAGGTGGCCGTCTTCCGCACCCACGAGGGCGACCTGTACGCCCTGTCCCATCGTGATCCGTTCAGCGGCGCGTACGTGCTGGCTCGGGGCATCCTGGGCACCCGGGGCGGCGTCCCGACCGTGGCCTCGCCGATGTACAAGCAGGTTTTCGACCTGCGCACCGGGCGGTGCCTGGACGATCCGACGCGGGTCGTCCCCGCCTTCCGGATTCGCCGTACGCCCGCCGGCCGCGTGGAGGTCGCCGTCAACGGCGACGGCGACGGCGACGCGGGCGCGGTGGAGGTGGCCGGGCCGTGACCAAGGCGCCGCCGGAGGGCGAGCCGCTGTCGGGGTTCGCGATCGGCGTGACCGCGGCCCGGCGGCATGAAGAGCTCGCCGCGCTGCTCGAGCGGCGCGGCGCCCGCGTGGTGGTCGCCCCGGCGATCCGGCTGGTGCCGCTCACCGACGACGCCGCGCTGTTGCATGTGACCAAGCAATGCGTCACCGAGCCGCTCGACTACGTCGTCGTCACCACCGGCATCGGCTTGCGGGCCTGGCTGGAGACCGCCGACGGCTGGGGGCTGCACGATGATCTCGTCGAGGCGCTGCGGGACGTCCGGATCCTCACCCGCGGGCCCAAGGCGCGCGGCGCGATCCGCCGGGCCGGTCTGGTGGAGCAGTGGTCGCCGCCCTCGGAAAGCTGCGATGAGGTGCTCGACCATCTCCTGGCTCGGGACGTGGCCGGGCGGCGCGTCGCGGTCCAGTTGTACGGGCAGCCGCTGCCGGACTTCACCGGGGCGCTGCGACGGGCGGGCGCCGAGGTGATCGAGATCCCGGTCTACCGCTGGTCGCGGACGGAGGACTCGACGCCGCTGCGCCGCCTGGTCGGGCAGGCGGTGGCCGGCACGGTGGACGCGATCGCCTTCACCAGCGCGCCGGCCGTCGCCGCGACCCTTGCCGTCGCCGCCGAGGACGGACTCGAAGAGGCGCTCGTCGAGTCGTTGCGCACGCACGTCGTGGCGGCGTGCGTCGGGCCGGTGACCGCCCAGACGCTGGTGGCGCGCGGCGTGCCGACCGTGCAGCCGGAGCGGGCCAGGATCGGCGCGCTGGTGCGGGCGATCATCTCGGACCTGCCGCGGCGCCGGGCCCGGCGGATCCGGGTGCGCGGCCACGCGCT
>CALAED010000746.1 GCA_937891035.1 uncultured Thermomonosporaceae bacterium
CCCCGCACCCGCCATGGCGGCGACCACCGGTTACTGGCTGGAAAGTGGTGGAGACAACTCGCAGCTTAAAGTGCCCGCCTACCTGTGGTACGACTACATGACCACTTCCTCCGACAACCTGACATGGGTCGTCCAGAACGACCAGATAGGAAACCTATAGACGGCGCGCACCCGCCCGACGGAATCCATGTCCCGCCGGGCGGCGCGGTGGGAGACGCTGATGGCTGAGGGATCGGACGCGTGGGCCCGCTTGGGGGAGGCGGAAACGAACCAGGTCTGGGACAGGTTCTCCTCCGCTTTCGCGTTCCGGGCGTCCGCAACGGCCGAGGATTGGCCGGGTATCCGCGAACCCGTTCCCTCGATCACGTGGGATCTTGCGCGAACGCGCCCTGGTCTCCTCTCGAAGCACTGGCGGTTCGCCGTCGAGCCCGCTGATCTGCACACCCTTGTGCTTGCCGCCTTTCGGGACTGCACCGGCGATGGCCAGTGGTCGTACGCCCTGGACTGGCAGCACCCGGCCTACCGCTTTTGGCCGCATCGGCTGACCGAATGGGACAGAGATGACGCGTGGGAGGTCCCGGTCTTCCCCGACGGGGACTATTACGCGTTCATGGCGCCGGATTTTTCCTTCGGCACCTTCGGGCACCCCTGGGAGGCGAGTTTCTGCGTCTTCGGCGCGAAACTACTGGGCGCCCTCGAAACCCACAACAGGGGGATTCTGAACACCGTCATCCGCAGGGATGGAAAACCATGCTGACCGAGCGATGCGGCTCGGTCAGCGCGGCCGCGGCCGGCGGCCGCGCGAGTTGGTCCCGGAGCGAGCCGGCGTACGTCCGAGGTCCGGTCACCGCGGGCAAGGGGCAGGGCGGACTCCCTACCGGCGTAGGGGCTCTCCTTGATCCTGACGGCAGCCTGCTCACCAGAGGGTTTGATCCGTTTGATCGGCCGGACGGCTCGCGGACCCGGGGATGGACGCGGACGCCGGCCACGGTCGAACGAGGGCCGAGGCGAGGTCGGTGAGCATGGCGATCCCCGCCTCACCGAGGTCCCCCTCGGCGCCCGACAGCGACGCGACGGCCCGGCCGGACCAGCGCGCCATCTCTTGACGCGTGGCGGCGAGCGCATCGCTGCCTCGTATGATGCCGAGAGCCGCGGCCGCGGCGTCCTCCCGATCGGCGCTTTGCAGCACCTGGCGGAGCCGCGGATCTTCCCGCATCGCGCGCAACACGGGGAAGGTGTACACCCCCTCGACGATGTCGTGACCGACGGGTTTGCCGAGCGCGCCGGCGGAGGCCGTGATGTCGAGGAGGTCGTCCGCGAGCTGGAACGCGACCCCCAGCCGCAGCCCGTACTCGGCCAGCGCCGTGGTGGAATCCGCGGGCAGACCGGCCGCCATGGCGCCGAGCCGGCAGGCGGTCTCGAACAGCGCACCGGTCTTGCCGGCGATGGCGGTGAAGTAGGCGTTCTCCGTCCGGCCGGGGTCGAACAAGGTCGCGGACTCCTGTGCTTGCCCTTCGCAGAGCCGGGTGAACGTGCGAGCCGCCACCACGCCCTCGGCCAGCCCGAGGTCACACCCCAAGCACAGCGCCTCCGCCAGCAGATAGTCGCCCGCGAGCACTGCGCCGATGTTGCCCGCCCGGGCGTTGACGCTGGCCACTCCGTGCCGCGTCATGGATTCGTCCATGACGTCGTCGTGTACGAGGCTCGCCAGGTGCAGGAGTTCGACGACCACACCGCTTTGCACGGCACGGTTCCTGGTCCGGGGATCCTGGTCGCCCATGGCCGCGTACGTAGTGGCGAGGACGAAAAGCGGGCGCAGCCGTTTACCGCCCGCGATCATCCCGCTCAACGCGTTGGAGATGACCTGCGGCTCGGCGGCGACGATCTCGCTGATCCGTAGGACGCACTCGGTCAGGTCGGCTCTGAGCCGGAACTCACCGCCGAAGTCCGCGACGACCCGGTGCGGGGCGCCGTTCAACAGATCGCCGATCCGTGCCCAAACGGTCGTCTGCAACGACGAGTTCCGCTCATCGTTGCGATCACCGATGTGATCATCGACGCTCGGGAAATGCGTCGGGGTCGCGTCCAGGAGACGCTGTCCCATGCTCAGCGGACCTTCCATCGCCGGCCCCCTCACTGTGGACTCCGGGTCATTCCGCCGGATGGCCAGCCGCCACGCCTGCGGCGGCGGCCGATCGAGGCTGGGCCACCATGGGCAGCGGCCCCGTACCCAGCGAAGCCTTCGGTGTTGTGCTGACTTTTGTCGCGGCTACCTTCCGCAGCCGCCAGCGCGCGGCGGTGGCGGCCAGCGTCAACGTCGTCTCGGCCATCCCGAAGTCGTCGCCGATGCATTTGCGACCGCCCCCGCCGAACGGAAGCACGGCGTCGCGCGGCAGGGTCGCGGCCCGGTCGGGCAGCCAGCGATCTGGATCAAATCGGCCGGGGTTCGGGAACAGGTCTGGGTCGCGGCCCAGCATGTATGGGCTGTAGAACACGGGTGTGCCCGGGGGCAGCCGGCGGCCGGCGAGTTCTACCTCGCGGCTGGTCGTGCGCGAAAGCAGCCAGGCCGGCGGATACATGCGGAGCGTCTCGGTCAGGACGCGGCGCGTGTAGACGAGATGTGGCAGGTCGGCGAATCGCGGTGGACGGCCGCCGAGAACGCCGTCAACCTCGGCGTGCAGTCGTTCCTCGATCTCGGGGTGTTCGGCGAGGAGATAGAAGGTCCACGCGAGGGTGTTTCCGGTGGTTTCGGTACCGCCGATAAGGATGGTCATCACCTGATCGTGGATTTCCTGATCGGTCATGCCCTGCCCGGTGGCCTCATCGCGGGCGTTAACGAGAATGGACAGTACGTCGCCTTGGTCGCTGTTCGCCTGCCGATAGTCGCTGATGGTCTGGTTGATGACCTCGCGCAGCCGCGCCTGCGCCTCGTCGAAGAGGCGGTTGCTTCTCGTTGGAATTCGTTCCCACCAGCTGATCGGCGCGAACATTCTCTTGTATACGCCGCGCATGATGATCGGCATGCACTCCGTCACCTCGGCGGCGGCATGCGCGCCGACCTGCGTGGCGAACATTGTCCGAGCCGTAATCCGCATGGTGAGGGTATGCGTCGCATCGCTGACGCTGAAGACTTGCCCCGTACGCCACGAGGACAGCTCGGAATCGATCTCATTGCCCATGATCTCGACATAGCCCGGCATGCGGGTGTGGTGGAACGCCGGCTGCACCAACCGCCGCTGTTGTCGATGGTCCTCCCACTCGGAGCTGACCAGCCCGTTCCCCACGAGCAGCCGCGCCTTCTCGAACAGCGGGCCGCCCTTGTCGAAGGTACGCGAGTCGCGCAGCACTTGGTGAACCAGCCCGAGGTGGCAGGCGATATACGCTCGCCGCACGCCGATTCGGAATTCGACGAGGTCGCCGCTGGCGGGCAGGCTGGTGAGGAATTCCAGCGGCCGGCGCCAAAGCCGCAGCACATGACCAAGCAACGGAAGCCCGCCGGGAGCAGCGCCGAACGTGAACGAATCCCGCGATGATTTGTACGCGACGGTCACTTGTTTTCCCTACTCAGATCCGGTGGTGGCTGCTACCGGCCGGTCTCGGCCGACTCGGGGGGTGCTGACAGGAACCTGGCAATCGGAGCGGTGAGGCTCAGCCAGCCCGATGTGGTGCCGTCCCAGACCGAACCGTCCCCGAAATACCGGGGGGTGAGGTATTCGAACTCTTGGCTGCCGCCAAGCAGATAGTCGAGGCCCTCAAGGTAGCCACGCACCTCCGGGCGTTTCCCGAGGGGACCCTCCAGCACGCGGTCCCTCGCCGTGATATATGAGGTCTCGTGAAATTGGATCAGCCGGCACAGGTGGTCCACCGCCTGCTGCAAGCTCAGCCCGTAGCGCTGACACAAAACGCGAACCGTCGTCATAACGTCTTCTTCGGCGGATTCCTTGCGCCAGGACAGCACGTCATTCACCAGAATCAGTTGGCGCATGGCGTGTGTGTGGACGACGATGAAGTCGGGTGAGTTCGCGTGTTCGGTCATGTCCACGCCGACTCCATATTCGGTGAGCAGCTTCAGGAACTCGCAGCCGAAGCTGTCTTCGCGGACGGCCATGCAGGTCTCGTAGTCGGGAATGTCCCCGGTCAGCTTGGCGCGGATCTCGGCGGCACACCCGCGCAGGAAGGCGTCCAGGCTGTCGCCGAGGCGCCGCTTCTGCTCGGGGGTCAGACCAGGGCTGAAGCGCCGCCACAGGTCTCTGCCCGCGCGGCCGTAGGCGACCTCATCGGTCCCCCGTGCGGCCGTTGCTTCCCGCGGGTCGCCGTGAAAGTCGGACATGATCGCGGCGAAGACCTGGCGCGCGTCGTCGTGGCTGGCGCCCAGCGCGGAGCGGTCTGATACGAAGCTGTCGATGACGGTGACGAACTGGTACCAGTCAGCGATATCGCGCGCTCGCTCCGTCGTGGCTTTCGGCACGGTCAACGGGCCGTACAACCCATTACGTTGCCGCAGGAACCGCAACAGCTCCGCTTCGCTCGGGAAGCAGTCACCGAGAAAGTTGCGCACCCATCCATTTGACATGAACTCTATTTGTGCCGCGTGCGGGTGGTAGGCGTAAGGCAAGAGGCGCGGCAGTTCGGGGAGATAGAAGAACTCGCCTTCCGGCAAGTCCTGGCTGGGGTTATAAGCGCCCACGGACTGCAGAGTCATGCCACACCATCTCCTGTATTATCGCTGACTGGTTGTTTCCGGTACAGGCATTCTTCGTTCTTGAGGGTGTGATTAGTGAGGCGCCGATTGAATTCCCCATCCAGGCGAGGAGGATTGGGTAATACGCGACGGGCGAGCGGCCATCCCGGAATGATCTTATTTGTCGATATGGCCCGATTTTCCTGGTTAGGTTCCAGGCCTTCTCTTGCTCGGTTTTCGCAGAATAACCCGGATGTCGCGATGGGCTGGCGAACCTAACGAATTTTGGCCGGGAGAGTGTTAACTCCGCAGTGAGCCGGGCAGTCGGAAGCGCGGGCGGCGATGCTTACCGACGTGGCGGGGGAGCAAGGCGCGACTGGTTTCCCGTTGGCCGGTCCCGGTCCGAGCCGATCGCGCGGGCCGCTACGCGAACCGGCTACTAAGCGTAATCACTGTTTTACGCATAGCGAAATGGTTGTCTTGGGCTCCGTCGCGAACGACCGCCGGTCGATTCCGCTATGCGCAACATGGCCATCTCCAAATCTGCCGGTGAAATCACCGGCTGCGGTGTCTACCAGCGCAAACGACCCTAGGTGGGAGCCGGAAAGAGGCCCGCGTCGACTGATACGACGGATCTGTGGCGCCCACGATCGGGTCCCCTCTTTGCTCACTGCGGCACATGACTGAGGAGTACCGAAAGATTGACAAATCCCTTACCTAAACTGAAATGGGCATTGTCGGGTCGGCCGGACTTAGAGATGTTGGTGGTACATCGTCAGCCGATAACGCCGATCGTGCGAACGAGGGATCGTCATCGCACGGCACCCACGAGGTGGTAGATGATGACCGTCCGCGAATACATTCCGTCACGTACCTTCCCTTTTGATCCACCGGAATTACTGACCGACGTTCGGGCGGCCGAAGGACTGGTCAAGGTCTCGCTGTGGGACGGCCGGCAGGCGTGGTTGGTGAGCAGGTATTCCGACGCGCGCTTCGTTCTCGGTGACCGGCGGTTCAGTTCGAACATCGAGAATCCGGGGCTACCGTCACTCTCGCCTGCCATGGCCAACCCGCGGCATCGTGCCGCCATGGTGCGCATGGACAGCCCCCGGCACGAGGAGCTTCGGCGCATGGTGGCGCCCGAATTTCTGTCCGGCCGGATCGATGCGCTACGGCCGACGATCGAAAGGGTCGTCGCCGACCAATTGAGCGCGCTGGTGAGCTCCACGCCGCCCGTCGACCTGCGCACGGAGTTCGCACTCGCGGTCCCGTCCCGGGTGATCTGCGAACTGCTCGGCGTACCGCTCGCCGAGCAGAACTTCTTCCAGGAATGCACGAGCAAATCACGCGCTCGCGGTTTGGCGAAGGAAGAGGCCGCTGGAGCCGAAGACGAGATGTTTGACTACTGCGATCTGTTGGTGGCGCGAAAAGAAAAGGAACCGACAGACGATCTGATCGGACGGCTGATCGTCAACGAGATGCCGTGCGGCCGGCTCTCCCGCGAAGAACTGATCACCATGGTGAAGTCATTGATCAGCGCCGGCCACGAGACCACGGCGAGCATGATCTGCATGGGCGCGCTCACCATGATGCTGAACCCCGACTGGTTCCGCGCCATGCGCGAGCGTCCCGACGTGGTCCCAAACGCCGTTGAGGAACTGCTTCGCTACCACACGATCGTCCACGAGGGCGTGACCCGGGTCGCGACCGAGGACGTGGTCGTGGGCGATACCACGATCAGAGCGGGCGACGGGGTGGTCGTGTCGCTGGCGTCCGCCAACCGGGACGCCGCGATGTTCGACGCCCCGGACCGGCTCGACCTGGACAGAACGGAGGCCCGGCGGCATCTCGGGTTCGGGCATGGTGCGCACCTGTGCCCGGGGATCTGGCTGGCCCGTGCCGAACTGCAAATCGCGCTGCCCGCGCTGGCCGCCCGGGTGCCGGGCCTGCGTCTGGCGGTGCCGCTGTCGAGCATCCGATTCAGCGAGGACATGCAGATCTACGGGGTACACGAGCTGCCCGTCACCTGGTGAAACCCCTGCCGATGTCGAAGGAGCGAAATATGGAAGACGCACTGACAATCCCACCGCGAAAGTGTCCGTTCGACCCGCCCGAGTTGATGGCCGAGTTGCGCGACCGCGAACCCGTCGCGAAGGTCCGGCTGTGGGACGGCCGCGAAGCGTGGTTGATCACCAAGCACGCCCACGCGAACGCCGTACTACGAGACCGGAGGACCAGCGACGATTCCACCCACCCGAACTTCCCCTCGCTGAGCCCCGGCCGTCCCGTGCCGATAGTCCGCCGCAGCTTCAGCCGGATGGACGGCCGGGAACACGCAAGGCTCCGGACGATGGTGACCCCCGATTTCTCCGAGAAGCGGGTGGAGCGGCTGCGGCCGCACATCCAGCAGGTGGTCGACCGCCAGATCGACCATCTGCTCGCCACAGACCGCCCCGCCGACCTGGTCCCGGAGTTCGCCCAGCCGATCTCGGTAATCGTGCTGAGCGACGTGATCGGGATCCCCCGCGATGCCATGGGGTTCTATCTCGACCACGCCGAGACCTTAGTGTCGCGCACCGAGCGGTCGAACAAGACGGGGGCGGCCGACGGTGAGATGAGCGCGGCCCTAGACGCACTGGTTACCGAACAGGAACGCGCTCCCGGCGACAACCTGATCGGGCGGCTGGTGGTGGAGGAGGTGCGCCGCGGCAGGCTCAGCCACGACGAGCTGGTCAGAATGATCCACCTGCTGATCGTCGCCGGGTACGAGAACCCGGCGAACATGATCGGGCTCGGCGCCCTCAGCATGATCATGTACCCGGAGTGGGCCAGGGCGATCAGCACGCGGCCAGAACGCCTCCCCGCCCTCGTCGAGGAGCTACTGCGCTATCACTCGGTCGCCAGCCACGACGGTGCGCCTCGGGTGGCGGCCGAGGACATGACCCTCGGGGACGCGACCATCCGGGCCGGCGAGGGCATTGTCGTGTACCTGGCCTCGGCAAACCGCGACGAGGATGCCTTCCCCAACGCCGACGAACTCGACTTGAACCGCGACGCGCGCCGCCACCTCGCCTTCGGCCAGGGCGTGCACATGTGCGTCGGCCGCTTCCTGTCCCGCGCCCAACTCCAAATCTCTTTGTCGACACTGGGCAACCGCATTCCAACGCTGCGGCTCGCGGTGCCGATCGAAGAGATCCCGTTCCGCGAGGACATGCACTCCTACGGAGTACACAAACTCCCCGTCACCTGGTGACACCCGGTCGAGCCGAGGGCGGTCAAGCCCGGGCGACCGCCGGCTGCTTACGCCAACCGCTACGGCCCGGCGGCGAGTGACCGACAGCCCACCAGGTCCGTGATTGATCAAGGGATAAGCATCCGGCTCATGCCTTCGCGCCAAGAAGTCCGAGGATGCCACGGCGGAACGTCGCGGCATCTATATCTTCCAATAGAAGATGCTGCACCAGGATGCCGGGCATTAGACACGCCAACATGGCGCCCACGGCCTTCGGATCGGCGTCGGCCGGCAGCCGTCCGGCGACGCGCTCCCGCTCGGCGATTTCCACCCAGCCGGACCGGCCCTGTTCAATGGGCGGCCACGCGCGCTCGGCCATCTGCGTGTTGTAGAGGGCGGAAGCCCAGTAGATGGGCATGAGGCGTCCCGGTCCGTCGACACCGCTGAATGCGATGACGGTATTCGCGAATCGTTCGACGATCTCGTCGAGCGGCCGGACGGGGTCTTCTCTTGAGACCTCTTCGAAGAAGTTCGAGATCATCCGCAGGATGTTGACGGCGATGCCCTCGACCAGGTCGTCCCTGGTTTCGAAGAGGCGCGAGACCGTCTCCGCCGGCAGCTTCGACTCGGCGGCGACATCCTCCATCGAGGTGCCGTGCAGGCCATTGCGGACAAAGCACCGCTGGGCCGCTTCGAGGATCTGCTGTCGATGGTTTTCGAGCTGTTCTGCGCTGGCAGTCGTCATAGCGCCCAACTTAGATCGGACTACATTCTTCCGCCACGGCCATCCGGGTGACCTGTTCGCCCGCTCGACACGCCGCTGGGGAAGGTAAGGGGCGAGATGGCCACCATGTGCCATCCCCGCCTACCGATGGAGGGGATCTTGTAATGGTGCCGCAGGTTCATCAAATCGGGAGACGCGCCGAGGAGCGACCAGTCACGGCCGGGCTGCCTTCACCACCGATCATAAGGTCCTGACCAGCGCCTACGTAAGCGACCTTGCGGGTCGCACTTGTTTAACCGACTATCGAATCAGCCTGGATCGCGGCCGCGATAAGCCCGAGTTGGGCGCTGGAACAGCGAAGGAGCGTGGTCTCGAACGTAGCCCGAGGCTATGAACTGCGATTAGCTCAACAACTGTCCCGCCGGCGAGACAACGCGGCGCGGCACCGCTTACCGGCGCCGCGCTGCTTACCGGCGCGCGTCCACGCCAACTATTCCACCAAGCAATTTCGAACTTCAGCAGACGAAAGGAGTTCGTAGGTGGCGAACATCGAATCTCTACGGGCCATCTACCGGAGCAAGGCCAACGGCGAGCCTAGCCGATTCCACATCTGGGAAAGGGGAGACGCCGCAGGTGATTCCGTCACACCCGCGACGTACAGCGGCGCATACCGGATCTGGATGCGCGACCTGCTCAGGAAGTTCCTCGACGATAGCGGCAGCGAAGCGCCCGGCCTGATCAGCGTGGGGTGCGGCAACGCCTCAGTGGAGGCGGGACTCGTCACGATGGGCTATCGGGTAATCGGTGTCGACGCGATGGAGGAGGCTGTCGAGCTCGCGCGGAGTAAGGGCGTGGACGCGGTGTGCACGGACTTCTTCACCTGGACCCCGCCGCCGGGCCACGATTGGCGTGTGGTCTATGCCGACGGGCTGCTCGGTCACGTCTTTGATCCGGTAGACGGCCTCCGCCCCGCTTTTGAGCAGATGCGGACCTGGCTGCCGGAGGGCAACGGCGTCCTTGTCATCTCCAACGACGATACGCGCTCCGACTCGGCTCCCACGCAGGCGCACACGGAGGTACCCGGCTTCACCTGGCTGTCCGGTCCGTACCTGAAGGCGCAGGCCGAGGCGGCGGGTTTCAAGGACATCTGGAGCACCTGGTTCACCTATGTGCGCCCAGTCTCCGGGCCGTGCGAGCGGGTCATCGTCACCGCTCAATACTGAGGAACGTCTCAATACTGAGGAACGTCCCGACCTCGAAACGATGGTCGCGTTTGGTCATGACGTACTGCTGATCGCATGAGCTCGCCAAACCCAGGAGAGCTCGCGAAGCCGAATAGCACCCGAAGCCCTTATGGCCGCCAGGGCCAGTGCGGCCCGAGAGGAGAACCAGGCGTAA
>CALAED010000747.1 GCA_937891035.1 uncultured Thermomonosporaceae bacterium
GCCGGCCCGCGCCCGCCCGCGCGACCGCCAGCTCAAGCTGCTCTAAGACGGCCTCGCACCTTTTAGAACGGCTGGAACGGCTGGAACGGCCCCATCTATAGATCGGCCTCCACCGGGCAGGCAAGCACTATGTCTGGAAGCCGCGAAAGATCAGAACGACAGGGAGACGTCCAGGCACTGCGGGAAGTCGAGCTGACCGTCTACGAGGCCGTGGCGATCATCGACAAGGAAGGGCACAAGGCCACGATCGGCGACCTCACGCACGCCACCGGATACTCCGAGGAGACGGTCCGTTCTGCGCTGACCCGCCTGGTCGGCGAACGTCACCTTCGTGAAAGCGACGCCGGCTATGCTCTCGGCGCCCACGACTGGGGCTTGTGACCGGCCACCCCGAGCCGGCTCACGTCGCCGAGGTGGGCCTGGCGGCCGGCGCGGGACCGGTACGGACGACGGTGGTGGCGGCGATGCGGTCGTGCAGCGCCAGCCGTCTGTCGCCGTCGAGCACCCAGGCCGCGTTCGCGACCCAGAAAAGACCGGCGACGACGCTGAGGACCGGCACCGGGCGGGCGGCGATGGGCAGCGCGAAGAACGCGGCCCGCAACAGCGCCCGCGGCAGTCCGACGCGCGCCCCGACGCCCTGCGGGCCTTCTGCACGGCCCTCTTGGCCGTTCTGAGCGCCGAGCGGGACGGCGGGCACTACGCGGATGCCTGTGAGGCGCTTGCCGATCGTACGGCCCCACAGCGCGTGCTGAACCGTGTCGTACAACAGGTAGAGGACGGCGACCCCGACCGCGGTCACCGTCTCGGCGGGCCGGGCGCCGTAAGTGGTCTCGGGCAGGAGCGCGCGGACGACCAGGGCGACGGGCGGCCCCACGATCAAAGTGTCGATGAGCCGCGCGACGAGGCGCTGGCCAGGCTCGGCGAGCACGAGTCCGGTAACCGGCTCGGCACCCGCCGGCCGGCTACTCCTCTTCCCAGTCGACGCGCTCATCGACGACCACCGTACCGGCGTAGCGATCATGAACAGCCTGATGCAACGGCTGATCCCAGGCGGCCCGCAGGTGGAAGATCACGAGGGCGGCCGCGGCGGCGAACACGAGCAGCACGGCCGGCTGGAATGCCTTCACCGCGAGCAACAGGAACAAAAAGACCGGTATCTGATAGCCGATGTTGTTGATCGCGGCCCGCCACGCCGCCTGCCCGATGGCCGGGAGATCGCCGGCCGGGTCGGCCCGCACCACGCGGAGCCCGGCGATCCGCTTGCCGATCGTCTGGCCGGACATCGCGAGCTGGATCGCCTCATAAAGGAACGGCAGCACGGCCGCGACGAAGAACAATCCGAAGAGCGCCCCGGTCGACCAGCCGCCGCCCTCCTCGCCGGCCTCGCTGCCCGCGGTATCGAGTCCGAACGCGGCGACCATGATCGGAAAGACGAGACCGAACCCGAAGACGGCGACCAGGAGGAAATCGATCAGCCGGGCCTGGGCCCGCCGCAGGGTGCGCGCGAGCGGAAGGTCGGCGGCCGGCGGATAAGGCTCCCGTCCGCGCAGGTACGGCGCGTAGGCGTCCTGCGGCGCGCGTCTTCCATGGTGCCCATGGGGCCGCCCGCCGTACGGTGGCCGCCCCTCGGGAGACGGGCCGGGCGGCGGACCCTGGGGCGGGCCCTGTGGTCCGTAGGGCTGGTACGGACCGTAGGGGCCGCCTCGCCCACGGCCGGGACGGCGTGGATAACCGCCTTGAGGGGGATGGCTCATCGTCCTCGTCCTCCAAGCGGAGCAGCATTCGTGTGTTGCCCAGCGTGTTGGGCTTTACTCTGTCGAGGTCGAGGAACTCGGCCACGCCCTCGTCGTAGGAGCGGAGCAGTTCTTCGTACACCTCGGGCGAGACCGGCGTGCCATGGATCGGCCGGAAGCCGTGACGCGCGAAGAACTCCACTTCGAAGGTTAGGCAAAAGACGCGCCGTACACCCAGGCTCCTGGCGGTTTCGAGGAGCCTGCATACGATGCGGTGCCCGACGCCGGTGCCGCGGAGGCGCTCGTCGACGGCCACCGTACGCACCTCGGCGAGATCCTCCCACATGACGTGGAGGGCGCCGCAGCCGACGACGCCGAGGTCCGGCCGCTCCGCCACCCAGAACTCCTGGATGTCCTCGTAGAGCGTCACCGTGCTCTTTTCGAGGAGTCGCGGCCCCGACCCCGAGTACGCGTCAACCAGCCGACGGATCGCGGCCACGTCTCCGGTGCGCGCCCGGCGGATGGTCAGCTCCACAAGCAGCACACATTAACGGGTCGCCGGCCGACCTCCGACAGCCGCCAGATCCGGACATCGCTTCCCAGAAGGTCGCATAAAGCCCAATCAAGCGCGTTCCGCACGTGGAGTATGACCCCATGTAGTTAAGCGGTGGAAACCGAGGCCGGCTGCTTATGACTAGCCAAATACAACTAGGCGACAACGATTCCGGGGGCCCAATTGTCCCAGCAAAGCGTGAGGTACTTCACATCAGGAACGCGTTCCGGAACGTTCCCACGGAACATGCCACGGATTGTGTCGTTCCCGCGACGCACACGGGGCACCTGCGAATTTGCATGTTCCGGTTGGCATTGGCGACAGAGTCCGTTAATCTCCAGCGCTGGTAACAGCTGCCATCTGGGCGGCTGCCAGACGCCAAGTCCTTGGGGCGCAGCCAGCGTCCCGTGGGAACCGGGGACCCAACCCTTCCCCACTGGGGTGAATCCGTGCAGCGCGATATGCCGACCTCAAGCG
This sequence comes from uncultured Thermomonosporaceae bacterium, assembly GCA_937891035.1. Lineage (GTDB taxonomy): Bacteria > Actinomycetota > Actinomycetes > Streptosporangiales > Streptosporangiaceae > CALAED01. Next base: position 2,764 of record CALAED010000747.1, read on the forward strand.
CCAACGGTAGGGCTACTCCGGCCCGAACCCGTCAGCTAACCCGGTAGGCGGCCGAGGAGAGGAGCTATTGGGTGGAGTCGTCGTGCCCCGAGGCGGCGCTGACCAGTTCTCGTCGTCTTGTCGTCAACAGCCCGTACAGTCCGCGCTCGAGCGGACGCGCACGCGCCCGTACGCGGGGCGCAGCGACTCGTACGCGGGCCGCTCGTACGCGGGCCGTCGCGATCGGCGGCATCGCCATCGCTCTGTCGGTCTCCCTGCCCGCCGCGGCCGGCCACGCCGCGCCCACGGCTGAGCCAAAGCCGCCCAGCGTCAAGGAAATGAAGGCGCAGATCGCGAAGCTCGACGACCAGATGGAGCAGCTGACCGAGCGCTACAACGGGCTGCGCGTCCGGCTCGAGCAGGCCCAGCGGGCCTCTAGGGTGGCCGCCGGCAACGCCGCCCGCCAAGAAAAGGAGCTAGCGGCCGTACAAGAGCGCGTCGGCGCCCTGGCCGCCACGAGCTATATGAACGGCGGCGTTGACCAGACCGTCGCCTTCGCGACCGCGCAAGACCCGCAGGAGTTCCTCGACCAGGCGTCCACGCTCAACTACTTCGCCACCCAAGACGGCACGAAGTTCCAGTCGCTCGCGGCCGCTATGCAGGCCGCCCAGCGATCGCGCAAGGCCGCCCAGGACCGCGCGGCCGAACTGCGCCACTTCAAGACCCAGGCGGACGCGCAGAAGACCAAGGTCGAGGAGACCTACAACAAGCTGCGCGACAAGATCATCAAGCGGGCTCCGGAAGAGATCGTCCGCATTCCCTCCATCGGCGGCAGCGGAAAGGCCGTGCAGGCCCTGCGCGCCGCGCTCACCAAGCTGGGCGACCCGTATGTATGGGGCGCGGCCGGGCCCAACGCCTTCGACTGCTCCGGGCTCACGATGTGGGCCTACAAGCAGGTCGGCATCAACCTGCCGCACTTCACGGGAAGCCAGTGGAACGCCGGCACCCACGTCTCGCGCAGCGAGTTGCTGCCCGGTGACCTGGTGTTCTTCTACCCCGACAAGCACCACATGGGCATGTACGTCGGGGGCGGCAAGATGCTCCACGCACCGCGCACCGGTGATGTCGTCCGGATCGCCCCGATGGACGGCCGGCCGTTCGCCGGCGCGGTGCGAGTGGCGTAGGTCAATGTCACGCTGGACCCAGTGGATCCCGGAAGGCCCCCGTAGGTCCCACCAGAGTCCACTGGGCTCCAGTCGCCCCACCGCGCGATACGTTCCCTGCGGAAGATCGCGGAATGTCACGTAGGTGGCGGCGCTCCCCCCGGCGCCTCGCCAACCGAATGCCTAGTTCAAATCAGTTGCCTGCGCGCCGCCCATACCACCGCCTCGATGGGTGTGTTCACCCCGAGACGATCACAGATGGTTCGCAGCCTCCGCCGCAGCGTCCGCGCGCTCAACTCGAGCTTGCGGGCCGCCACATCGGCGGTGACACCGCTGGCGATCTGAGCGAGGAGTCTGACCTCTTCATCGCTCAGCCTTGGCTCATCGGTGCCGCGGCGTACGAGTGTCGCCTGCTCCACTCCGTCCTCCCTCGTCCGTGATGACCGCGGGGATGCAGCCGGACGCTGCACGGGCACGGGTAGAAATGGATCTGTGCGCAGCTGGCCGAAGTCGGCCGTTGGTGTATTTACGGGGCGCGGCCTTGGAACTTCGAGTAACGATTCAGTCGTTGAGTCGGTGAACTGAGCCGCCACCCCGGGTGCGCGAGGGAGCGTGCCGTCGCCACCGGGGCAGGCGAGCGCGTGTCCGGAATGGGTCATGTTTAGTGACTCACCCCCCGTCCCTCCACGTCCGTCAGCCCCGACAATGATCGTGAATCGTTTCAAGCTGTGCTTCGGCACGAGACGGTAGGCGGCCAGATCCGGACCGTCAAGCGGAAAAGGGTAACAATGTGTGCGCATCGGGTCCCGTACCGCTACTATGCGCGGGCGGGCCTTCTGCGGCAGCCCGATAACCTGGGGAAACGCATCTACGACCCGGGGGGAGTGAGTTGACGCGGACGAGCATCCGTGAGGTCGCGAGACGTGCCGGAGTCTCCGTAGGGACGGTTTCGAATGTCCTTAATCGGCCAGATCTCGTGGCCGAAGCGACCCGTGCGCGGGTGCGAACGGCCATTGAAGAGCTGGGATTCGTTCGCAACGAGTCGGCCCGGCGGCTGCGCCAGGGTCACAGCCGCACCCTCGGCGTGCTGGTCGAGGACGTCGCCAACCCCTATTTCACCGACGTGGCCAAGGGCGCCGAGGCGGCGATGAACGCCGACGGATTCGACGCGGTGCTGTGCACGAGCGACGGGCTGGCCGGCAAGGAGCAGCGTTGCCTCGAGTTCCTCGAAGAACAACGAGTCTCCGGCGTCCTCATCTCGCCCGTCGATCTGCGCCCGGATCGCATCGCGCGGCTGCGCGCCAGCGGCATGGCGGTCGTCCTGCTGGACCGCCGCGACGCCACCGCCGACGCGTGCTCCGCCCGGGTCGACCACGCGGCCGGGGGCGAGATCGCGGTCAACCACCTGCTCGGGCTCGGCCACACAGAGCTGGCCCTGGTCACCGCGGAGGCCGCGCCCGAACCCTGCCGCGAGCGCCGGACCGGCGCCCAGCGGGTGGTGCGGCAGACCGGCGACGCCTCGATGGTCACGCTCTATCAGCCGACGTTGACGGCGACCGCGGGCCAGCACGCGGCGCATCGGCTGCTCGACCGCACGCCCGCGCCCTCGGCGGTGTTCTGCGCGAACGACCTGCTCGCGATCGGGGTCGTCAACGAGCTCATGCGGCTGGGGGTCAAGGTGCCGGCCGAGATGGCGGTCATCGGCTACGACGACATCGAGTTGGCCGCCACGGCCGCGGTCCCGCTGACCACGGTGCGCCAGCCGCGCCACGCGCTCGGCTGGGCGGCGGCCGAGATGGCCATCGCCGAGACGACCGACGGCGACCGGCACGACCACCAGCACATGATCCTGACGCCTGATCTCGTCATTCGCGAATCGACGTAGTTCAACGCCCGCCGCCATTCGCTAAGAAACTCGCGCGAAAGGCCTCTTACGTCGCGGATGACCGACGGTTTCGGTCAGGGAATGGTGCTCTCACGGAGCACGACTTCGCCCGCGATAGGCGCCACTCGCGGGCTCGGCCCCGGCTCATCGTCGAGCACCATAGAGGCCGCGAGACGCCCCATCTCGGCGAGCGGCAATCGTACGGTGGTAAGCGACGGCGCGACGTCGCGAAGGGTCGGAATGTCGTCGAAACCGGCCACCGCGATGTCGCCGGGAACACGCAATCCGCGTTCGCGTACCGCGGCCATGGCGCCGATGGCCATGACGTCGTTGACGGCGAAGACGCACGGCGGGTGGCCGGGGCGATCGAGCAGTTCGGTCATCGCCGCATAACCGCCGTCCCGGGTGAAGGCACCCTCGATGACGACGGGCGGCTCAAGCCCGTTGCCGGCCAGCGCGTCGGCGAATCCCGCCACCCGGTCGCGCGCGGTGAGCAAGGTCGGCGGCCCGCCCAGCACGGCGAAACGCCGATGCCCTTCGCCGATGAGCGCCTCGGCCAGTGCCTGCGCGCCCGCCCGGTTCTCCGGCAGCACGGTGTCGGCGCCGAGCGTGGCCTGGCTCACCGCGGCCACCCGGCCGCCGCCCTCGATGAACTCCGTGACCTCCTCGGTCAGCCGCCGCGTCTGCTCGACGTCGGTGGTCCGGCTGCCGACCAGGATCAGCGCCTGCGCGCGCTGCGCCCGCATGGTGGCGACGTACTCGAACTCATAGTCAGGGTTGTGCAGCGTGTTGCCGAGCACCAGCAGTCCGCGCGACCCGGCGAGCGAGATCGCGCCCGCCGCGATCGCCGAGAAGTACGGATCGGCGATGTCGTGCACGACGAGCCCGATCATCTTGCTGCGGCCCCTGGCCATGGCCTGGGCGTGGGCGTTGGGGGTGTAACCGAGATCGGCCGCCGCCGCGAGCACGCGGTCTCGGTAGTGCGGGCTGACCGCCCGGGTGCCGCCGTTGATCACGCGCGACGCGGTCGCCAACGAGACCCCGGCACGTTCGGCCACGTCGGAGAGCGTCACCACGGAGCGCGCTTTCATCTTCCACCTCGTTCCACGCCAGGAGCGGGGCACCGCACCAAGGGTAGTGCGACAACGTGCGGTGGCGCTCCGTCAGTCAACCGAATAACGTTCGGATACGGCTTCAATCACCATCGAAGGCAGAAAAAGCATTTCACCAGTATTTCGCCACTTTGCGGGGCCGAATCCCATGAGTCAGCAAGTACCGCACGAATCGCGGGTGCCTCAGCCGAGCGCGCCGAGCGCCGGGCGGTCGGCACCGTGACCGATGTGGCCTCCGGAGCGCCGGCGATCAATACAGCGTGGGCGCGCCGCGACGAGGCACCCACGCGCCGCCGCGTGGGGTCACTCCGGCTTGACGAGGGGGAACAAAATCGTCTCACGGATGTTCTTGCCGGTGAACGCCATGATCATCCGGTCGATGCCGGCGCCCACGCCGCCCGTTGGGGGCATGCCGTACTCCAGCGCGCGCAGGAAGTCCTCGTCCAGCTGCATCGCCTCCGGGTCACCGCCGGCGGCCAGCAGCGACTGCTCGACCAGCCGCCGGCGCTGCTCGTCCGGGTCGTTCAGCTCGGAGTAGCCGGTGGCTAGCTCGGTGCCGAAACCGATCAGATCCCATTTCTCGGTGAGCAGCGGCTCATCGCGGTGCCGGCGGGTCAGCGGCGAGGTCTCCAGCGGGTAGTCCATGACGAACGTGGGCTGGATGACGGTGTGTTCGACGAGCTCTTCGAAGATCTCCTGGACGAGCTTGCCCTGGCCCCATGTCGGGTCCCAGGCGACCTCTCGTGCGTCGGCGTGCTTGCGTACCTGCTCGAGCGGCGTGTGCGGGGTGATCTCCTCGCCGAGCGCGGCGGACACGGACCCGTACAGGGTCACCCTCGGCCACTCGGCGGGCCCTAGATCGATCTCCTGGCCGTCGTGCACGACGACCGTGGTGCCAAGCGCCGCCACCACCGCCCGCTGGTACATGCGCTGGGTGAGGTCGGCGATGCCGTTGTAGTCGAGGTAGGTCCCGTACGCTTCGAGCATCGTGAACTCGGGGTTGTGGGTGGAGTCCGCGCCCTCGTTGCGGAAGTTGCGGCCCACCTCGAAGACCTTGTCGATGCCGCCGACCACGAGCCGCTTGAGGTAGAGCTCCAGCGCGATGCGCAGATACAGCTCCATGTCGTGGGCGTTGATGTGCGTGGTGAACGGCCGCGCCGCGGCGCCTCCGTGGATCGGCTGCAGCATGGGCGTCTCGACCTCGAGGTAGCCCTCCTCGTGCCAGAAGTCCCGTACCGCGCGCACGGTCGCGCTGCGCAGTCTGGCCATCTTGCGGGCCTCGTCGTTGACGATGAGGTCGACGTAGCGATAGCGGACCCGCGCCTCTGGATCGGTGAGCCCGACGTGCTTTTCCGGCAGCGGCCGCAGGCACTTGGCGGTGATCTCGAACCGGTCGGCCATGATCGACAGCTCACCACGCCTGGACGTGATGACCTCGCCCTCGACCCCGACGTGGTCACCCAGGTCGACGTCGTGCTTCCAGGCCGCCAGGGCGTCCGCGCCGACCTTGGCCAGCGACAGCATGATCTGGATGTCGCCGCCGCCGTCGCGGATGGTGGCGAAGCACAGCTTGCCGCCGATCCTGTTGAAGATGACACGACCGGCGACGCCGACCCGTTCGCCCGTTTCGGCGCCCGGATCGAGATCCGGGAACCGCGCTCGGATCGCGGCGATCGTGTCCGTACGGGGGAAGGTCACCGGGAAGGGGTCGACGCCGCTCGCCCGCAGCCGGGCGAGCTTGTCCGCGCGCACCCGCAGCTGTTCTGGGACGTCGGCGCGACCGGCCTCGGCCGGGGCGTCGTTGGTCTCCTCGCTCACGCACGCCAGGCTATCTAGGGGCGCGCGGTCCCGTCGCATCCGGCGTCAAGACTCGGCGGGCGCGGAGGTGCCGACGTTGCGTTCGTAGATGAGGCGCAGTCCGATGAGGGTGAGCCACGGCTCGTAGACGTCGATGCTGCGGGCCTCGTCGATGACAAACCCCGCCAGGCCGCCGGTGGCGACCACGGTGACGTCCTCTGGCTTGGCGGCGAGTTCGTCGGACATGCGCTCGACGACGCCGTCGACCTGCCCGGCGAAACCGAAGATGATGCCGGACTGCAACGCCTCGACCGTATTCTTGGCGATCACGTGCCGCGGCCGCACCAGCTCGATCTTGTGCAGCTGGGCGCCACGCAAGGACAGCGCGTCCACGGAGATCTCGATGCCCGGCGCGATCGCCCCGCCCACGTACTCGCCCTTGGCCGAGACCGCGTCGAAGGTGGTCGCGGTGCCGAAGTCGACGACGATGGCCGGCCCGCCGTACAGGTGGATCGCGGCGAGCGCGTTGACGATGCGGTCGGAACCGACCTCTTTAGGGTTGTCCATGCGCACGGGGACGCCCGTCTTCACCCCCGGCTCCACGATCACCGCCGCCACGTCGCCGTAGTAGCGGCGGCACATCTCCCGCATCTCGTGCAGTACGGACGGTACGGTCGAGCACAGCGCGATGCCGCTGATGTCGGTCTCCTCGAGCAGCGGGCTTTGCTGAATCAGCCCTTGGAGCACCACCGCGATCTCGTCGGCCGTGCGCCGGGCATCGGTGTTGATCCGCCAATGCTCGATGACCTCGTCGCCCTCGAACAGGCCGAGGACCGTGTGAGTATTGCCGACGTCGATGGTGAGCAGCATCAAGTCCCCATCGTGTTCATGGCCGCGGCCGCTCCGATGTGAAGTCGAGACCGATGTCCAGCGCGGGCGCCGAGTGTGTCAGCACGCCAACGGCAAGGTAGTCGACACCGGTCGCGGCCACATCTCGGGCCCTGTCCACCGTAAGCCCACCGCTCGCCTCCAGCTCGGCCCGGCCGGCGACGAGGCGGACGGCGGCGGCCATGTCGGCGACGCTCATGTTGTCCAGCAGGATCGCGCGCGCCCCGGCCGCGAGCGCCTCGTCCACCTGGTCCAGGGTGTCGCATTCGACCTGGATGTGCAGGTCTGGGAACCGCGTCCGGATCGCCTCGTACGCCTTGGTCACCGACCCCGCGGGGGGCTCCGCCCCCCGCGCACCCCCCAACCACTTCTCCCCTGCGGCGAGCACGTGGTTGTCCTTGACCAGCGCGGCGTCGGCGAGGGAAGCCGGTGGTTCACGCCGCCGCCGCAGCGGACGGCGTACTTTTGCAGCGCGCGCAGCCCGGGCAGCGTCTTGCGGGTATCACGGACCCGCGCCTTGGTGCCGGCGACGGCGTCGACCCAGCGCCGGGTGGCGGTGGCGATGCCGGACAGGTGGGTGAGGAAGTTCAGTGCCGTACGCTCCGCGCGCAGCAGCGCCCTGGTGGGGCCGGCCACGGTGAGCAACTCCTCGCCCGGACGCACCCGGTCGCCATCACGGACGGGAGCGGGCGCGTCCGCGCTCAGCCCGAGCAGCTCAAGGACGACCTCGGCGACGGGCAGGCCGGCCACCACCCCGTCCTGCCGCGCGACGAACCGGCCCGTGGCCGTCTCGCCGGGCGCGAAGATCGGCTCGCTCGTCACGTCGACGTCGCCGTCCTCGCTGAGCGCGACCCGGACGAGGTTTTCCACAGCCTGTGGATCCAGCCCGGCCTCGCTCAGCCGCCGCGCCGACTCGGGTCCCATCACGTGCTCCTCACGCTCGTGTGCCTCCGGGGTTGATCAGAGCGGCTGGTAGGTGGTCACCATGCCATCGTCGTCGAGGCGGGTGACGAGATGGCCCAGCCAGGCGGCGTCATCGCGCTCCGGGAAGTCGGCGCGCCAGTGGCTGCCCCTGGTCTCGCGGCGGGCGCGGGCGGCGGCCACGATCGCCGTCGCCACAGCGTGCAGGTTGGTGGCCTCCCAGGCGTCGACGCACGGCACGGCGTTCGTCAGGCGGGTCAGGGCGGCGAGCTCGCTTTCGGCCGCGGCCAGCCCTGCCTCGTCGCGCAGCACCCCGGCGTACGCGGTCATGATGCGCTGGATCTCCGGCCGGACCGCCGGGTCGAGCAGGCCGTGCTCGGGAACGCCCGCGCGGCCAGGCCGCGAGGGCAGGCGGGCGGCGGTCGAGGCGGCACGGCCGGCGTGCGCGATGTCTGCGTGCAAGGTGTCGACGATGCGCTCGGCGAAGACCAGCCCTTCGAGCAGCGAGTTGGAGGCGAGCCTGTTGGCCCCGTGCACGCCGGTGCAGGCCACCTCGCCGCACGCGTACAGCCCGGGCACCGAGGTGCGCCCGGACAGGTCGACCCGCACCCCGCCGCTGGCGTAGTGCGCGGCCGGGACCACGGGAATCGGCTCGGTCACCGGGTCGATTCCGTGCTCCCGGCAGATGGCCAGGATCGTCGGGAAGCGGTTCTCCCACGTGCTCTCGCCCAGCTGCCGCCCGTCCAGGTAGACGTGGTCGGTGCCGGTCTCGCGCATCCGGGTCATGGCCGCCTTGGCCACGATGTCCCTGGGTGCCAGATCGGCGAGCGGATGCCGGCCGGCCATGAACCGGGTGCCGGTCGCGTCGATGAGGTGGGCGCCCTCCCCACGCACCGCCTCGGTGATCAGCGGCTGCCGTCCGCGCGCCCCCGGCCCCAGCCACAGCACGGTCGGGTGGAACTGCACGAACTCCAGGTCGGTCACCGCGGCGCCGGCCCGCAGCGCCAGCGCCACGCCGTCGCCCGTGGACACCTCGGGGTTGGTGGTGGCGGAGAACACCTGTCCGAGCCCGCCGGTGGCCAGCACGACGGTGCGGGCCCGCACCGCGCCCACCCCGTCGCGCTGCCCTTTGCCCATGACG
>CALAED010000748.1 GCA_937891035.1 uncultured Thermomonosporaceae bacterium
GCGGCCTTGGTGAAGATGCCGCCCCCGACACGCATGAACATCGCCAGCAGCGCCGCGCCGAACCCGAAGCCCTCGAGCACGCCGGGCGCGTCGCCCTTGTAGGTCAGCACGACCACGGCGGCGCCGAAGAGCCCGAGGCCGACGGTGAACATGCCGGCCACGCCGCCGGTGCGGAACGCGATGCGCATCGCGCGTCGCTCGCCCTCCTCGCGTGCGGCCGCCGCCACCCGTACGTTGCCGCGCACGGCCAGCCACATCCCAGCGAAACCGGTGACCGCGGAGAACAGCGCACCGATCACGAAGAAGATCGACCGGCCCACCCGGACTCCGGTGGAGTCCGCGGGGAGCAACGCCAACAGGAACGGGATCAAGACGACGAAGATGGCCACCGTACGAAACTGCCGCCGCAGGTACGCCCCCGCACCCTCTTGCACGGCCCGTGCGATGTTCTGCATCTTCTCGGTGCCCTGCCCCGCGGCGAGCACCTCCCGTACGAGTCCCGCAGCGACGGCCAGCGCGAGAAGCGCGATCACGCCAACGACGACGACCAATGTGAGGTCGCCGCCGCCAAGATCTACTACTTCAGTGCCGTTGGCCATCCGTCCTCCTCGACAGGCAATAGTGCCGGGAGTCTACGCAAGCCCCCGGACGAAGTAGAACTCTGCTTGATTCCTTGATGGAGCTGGCATGAAAACGTGATCTCAGCTATGCCTGCTTTTGACCTTTAAGTGACCTACACAGGCATTTCCGCAGGTCGACGCGTTCTATGCGATGCTAAACCCGATATGAGGGACCATTTCGGCCCGCCTCAGGGACGGCCCCAACGGACGCTTCTCAACGGGACGGCACGGGCGTGCCGACGGCCACCCCGCCCAAGCACAACCCGGGCGGCGCGTTCACGGAAGTGATCACCACGTTGGGACCGCGGCCTTCGATCGGTATGTACACCTTGTTGAGGCCGACCCCGAGCGGCACGTCGACCTCGGGCCCGCCGTAGGAGACTTGGACCAGTCCCGGCGCGCCGCTCAAATAGCCGAGCTCGAGCGTCCACGACGACGCCTTTTCCGGCGGCGCGACCGGCATCGTGTAGCGGCCGCCCACCTGCGGCCAGCACGTGCCCGGCGCGGCGGCCACGCGCGGCCCGGACACCGCGAGCGGCACCAGGTGCCCCTTGTCGTTGAAGATGAAAGCGTTCTCGGCCGGCTGCCGCCGCTTCATCGCCGCCCGCACGTCCGGACTCGCCAGTGGGGCGAGCACGTTCGAGGTTCGCGTGTACGGCCCGACCAACTGCCAGGCCATGAAGTCCGGCACGTTCCTGTCGTAGATCACCCCGCTGCCGGGCGCGCCGGCGAGCGCGGCCCGGGCGTTGGTCAGGTAATCGCGGGTCTCATCCGAGTCGGTCTTGCCGAGGTAGGTGACCGTTGACCACAGCGCGACGCCGACGTAGGCGACGGTCAGCACGCCGATCGTCGAGGGGTGCAGCCAGCCTTCCGGCAGCGCCCTGCGGTACGGCTCGCGCTCGCCGGCGAGCGGGATGCACGCCAGCGCCAGGCACAGGACGAATACCGGCGCCGCGTCGGCGAGATAGCGGGTCTCGATGCCGTAGATCGGGGCCGCCCAGTCGGGCATCCGGCCCAAGATGACGGGGACCATGTCGGCGGCCACCAGCCAGCCGAGCAGGATCAGCCAGGCTCGCCAGGCGCGGCGCCGAAACCAGATGCTCAACACGATCACGCCGATGACCACGCACCACGCGGCCCCGATCAGCGCCTGCGCCGGGGCGGCCACCGCGTAGTCGCCGGTGGTGCTGACGAGCCAGCGCCCTGGGCCGCCCACCAGCGTCGTGGGGACCGTCTTGCCCAGCCAGGCGGAGGCGAAGTCGTTGATCTCCTTGGCCCCGGGCGAGCCCACGCTGGCGGGGGACGTGTACACCAGTTGCAGGGTGAACAGGGCCGCGTAGACCGGTAGCGCAGCCCCGTACAGCGCCCAGGCCCGTCTGTGCACACGTAGCGTGGTGAGCAGGTTGTGCGGCCAGCCGCCGGGCGCACCGCCGGCGCCACGCCCACCGTCAGTGCCACCGCTACGCTCACCGCGAGCGCTGGCACCGCCGGCGCCGGCATCGATCAGGAACGCGCTGGTCACCGCGAGCAGCAGGAACGGCAGCACCGCCGCCTTCACGAAGAAGGCCAGGCCGACCACCGTCCACAGGAACGCGGCCCGGGCGTACCGGAACTCGTTCGTACGGATGTATCTGACGTGCGCGGCGACCGCCATGGCGATCGCGGCCTGCAGCGGCAGTGAGTTCAGCGCCGCCGCCCACCAGGCCGTGGACGTCAGCGTCATGGGGGTGAACAGATAGACGGTCAGCGGAGCGAGGATCGCCGGGCGGTCGCCGAACACCACGCGCAGCATCCGCAGGACGGCCAGCGCCGCCGCGGCCTGCATGAGCAAGGTGACCGCGCCGGTCAGCCCCCAGTCGTACGCGCTGATCCGGGTCAGCACCCAGGCGATCGCGAACCCGCCGGGCATGAGCTGGCCGGCGTGGCTGCGCATGAGGTAGCCCCAGTCCGGCAGCTGTTCCGCGGCGCGGGAGACGAATTCGAAATCGTCCTGCCTGAAGTAGGAGTTCGCCAGGATCGCCCAGCGCACGCCGAGATGGGCGATGATCAGCGCGGTGGCGACGGTGAGGACGACGCGGGTCGGGTTCCAGATCGGGGCACGGCGCGGTCGGTTCCGCGTGCGGATCGAGGTCACCGTCAAGACGATCTCGCTTCCCTGACGCCCGGAAGTAGCTCCTCCGGCCCCGCCTCTAGCCCTGTAGCGGACGGACAGGGAGGGAGTGTAGGTGCATCGGAGTTTCGGTATCGGAGGGTCTGTCCAATAAGTCCTTGTAGCCTCCCGCACCGCCAGCGGGCGCTGTCAACCCCTTGATCCGATCCAACCCATCCAACCGATCCGACTCATCCGGCCGAGCCGCTCGGTTCGCCCCGCATCGCCATCGCCATCGCCATCGCTGCCGCTATCGCGTCGTTCGCTAATGCCTTGCCTCTGCCCAATTCCGTCCGTTTGTTGGCTTTTGGCAGCTTTGCGCCTTTAGTTAGTTACTTCCGCTGCTGTGGGCGGCGACCGGCCAGCCCATGCGGATCTGCGTGCCGTCGGGCGTGGGGGCGATCTCGACGTCGTCCACGAGACCGGAGATGACGGCGAGGCCGAGCGAGTCGGGGTCGTCGCCGCCCCCGGCCCCGCCGCCGCGCGGTGGGGCGGCGGGCAACGGGTCGACCGGCTTGCCGTTGGAGGCGGCGTCGTTCACCACGACTTCGAACCGGCCGTCGTCATCGTGCAACTCCAGCCGTACGGGCTCGGCGGGACAGTGCAGCCGGTGGGCCTCGACCGCGCGCGAGCAGGCTTCGCCGACGGCCAGGCGCACCTCGTCGAGCAGTTCCTCCTCGACGCCGCTGCGCCGGGCCACCGCGGTCACGATCAGCCGCGCCGTCCGGACGTGCACCGGCAACGCGCTGAACGCCAGCTCCACTGTCGCCATGTCACTGCGCCGTCCCCGTGCGGCGGACCCCCTGCCCTTCTACTTTTGGCCCTTGCGCTTTTCCTGGGCTTCCTGGATCGAGTCGTGAATGCCGAACACCTTGGTCAGGCCGGTGATCCGGAAGATCTTCAGGATGCGCTCCTGAGTGCAGACCAGCTCGAGCGAGCCGTCGTGCGCCCGTACCCGCTTCAGCCCGCCGACCAGCACGCCAAGACCGGTCGAATCGAGGAACTCGACCTTTTCCATGTCCACGAGGAGGTGGAACTTGCCCTTGTTGACCAGGTCGATGAGCTTCTCACGGAGTTTCGGCGCGGTGTAGACGTCGATTTCCCCCTCCACGTTGATGACGGTCAGGCCATCATCCGTGGTGTAGTCGTTCACCTTCAGGTCCACATATCCTCCAGCGCCGTACCTCATACCTCGAGTGGTCAGGGGGCACATGTTCCACGCGGGCCAGGCGGCGACCCACGGGGAGCACGCGACCCCGCCGCGATTCAACCACGCTCCGGCGTCGCGTTTCACGAAATCGCCACCTCAAGCGACCGCCGTGTAGGGGAAACCGGAGTGAGGCCAGGCGTCAACGCCCGTCGCAGTATCTCCCTAATCTGCCCCCGATGTCAGACTGGAAACCTGTGTCTCCGTCAACTCCGTCCACTCAGCCGAAGGCGGCTCTCAGCCGTCTGCTGGCCGACCCGTCCCGGCGTGCCCGCGTCACCCACGTCGAGGTCGTTCCGGCACGTACGGGCCGGCCCGCCGACTGGCCGCCGTGGGTGCCGCCGCTGGTCATCGACCGGCTCGCGCTGGCCGGCATCGAGGCGCCGTGGGAGCACCAGGCGAGGGCCGCCTCGCTCGCGCACGACGGCACGTCGGTGATCGTCGCCACCGGCACCGCGTCGGGGAAGTCCCTGGCCTATCTCCTGCCGGCGCTGACCGCGGTGATGGACGAGGGGACCGTGCTGTACCTCGCGCCGACCAAGGCCCTCGCCGCCGACCAGCTACGGGCGCTGCGCGGGCTGCGGCTGACGCGGCTGCGGGCGGCCACCTACGACGGCGACACGCCGACGGACGAACGCGGCTGGATCAGGCAGCACGCCAACTACGTGCTCACCAACCCGGACATGCTGCACCGTTCGATGTTGCCCGCCCATGCCCGCTGGAAGATGTTCCTGCGCCGGCTCCGGTACGTGGTCGTGGACGAGACGCACGGCTACCGGGGCGTGTTCGGCTCACACGTCGCGGCGGTGCTGCGCCGGTTCAGGCGGGTCTGCGCGAAGTACGGCGCACAGCCGGTCTTCGTGCTCGCTTCGGCCACGACGTCGGACCCGGCCGAGACGGCCGGGCGGCTCACCGGACTGCCCGTGGTGGCGGTCGGCGATGACGCCTCGCCGCGCGGCGCGACCGAGTTCGCGCTGTGGGAGCCGCCGCTGACCGAGTTGCGCGGCGAGCACGGCGCCCCGGTACGGCGGCGGGCCACGGCCGAGACGGCCGACCTGCTCGCCGATCTCGTGCTCGACAACGTCCAGACGCTGGCGTTCGTCCGGTCCAGGCGTGGCGCCGAGTCGGTGGCGCTGAGCGCCCGGCGCGCCCTCGCCGAGGTGGCGGCCGAGGTCGCCCCCCCGTTCACGGCCGAGACCGCGTCGCACGGCGCCGCCGGCGCCCTGCCGGAGACCGCGCCCGCGGGTGAGCCCACGAGTGAGCCACCTAGCCACGGCACGTCGGACGGCACCGTCGATGGGGCGTCCGATGGGACGCCCGATCGCGCGCTGGACGCTTCGGCCGAGGCCACACCCGAGCCCACACCCGAGCGCACGCCCGAGCGCACGCCCGAGGCGACACCGCTGCCCAGGCGGGTCGCCGCGTACCGGGCCGGCTACTTGCCGGAGGAGCGCCGGGCGCTCGAGGCGGCGCTGCGGTCGCGGTCGCTGGTCGGCCTCGCGACGACGAACGCGCTCGAACTCGGCGTGGACGTCTCCGGCCTCGACGCGGTGATCATTTGCGGGTGGCCGGGTACGAGGGCATCGCTGTGGCAGCAGGCCGGGCGCGCCGGCCGAGCGGGCCAGGACGCCCTGGCCGTGCTGGTCGCCCGCGACGACCCGTTGGACACCTACCTCGTTCATCACCCTGCGGCGATCTTCGGTAATCCGGTCGAGGCGACCGTGCTCGACCCGGACAATCCGTACGTCCTCGAACCGCATCTGTGCGCGGCCGCCGCCGAACTGCCGCTGGTGGAGGCCGACCTGGAGCTGTTCGGGCCGGCCGCGAAAGAGCTGGTGCCGGACATGGTCAGGCGCGGGCTGCTGCGGCGCCGGGCGACCGGCTGGTTTTGGACTCGCCCCCGCGACCGGGCCGCCGACCTCGCCGACATCCGCGGGTCCGGCGGCGCGCCGGTCCAGGTCGTCGAGGCGACGACCGGCCGGCTGCTCGGCACGGTGGACGAGCCGTCGGCGCACACCACGGTGCACGAGGGCGCGGTCTACCTGCACCAGGGCGAGTCGTACGTGGTGGAGACGCTCGACCTGGCCGACTCCGTGGCGCTGGTGCGGGCCGCCGAGCCCGACTATTCGACGACCGCCCGCGACATCACCGACATCCGGATCCTGGAAGCTCTGCGGTCGTCGTCGTGGGGCGAGGCGACGCTGTGCTTCGGCACCGTCGAGGTGACCCGGCAGGTCGTGGCGTACCAGATGCGCCGGCTGCAGACGGGCGAGGTGCTCGGCGAAAAGCCGCTGGAGCTGCCGCCAAGGACGCTGCGCACGCGAGCGGTGTGGTGGACGGTCTCGGCCGAACAGCTCGCCGCGTCGCCGCTCGAGGACCGCGAGCTCGCGGGCGCGGCGCACGCCGCCGAGCACGCGTCCATCGGCCTGCTCCCGCTGTTCGCCACCTGCGACCGGTGGGACATCGGCGGGGTGTCGACGGCGCTGCATCCGGACACCGGACTGTTGACCGTGTTCGTGTATGACGGGCACGAGGGCGGGGCGGGCTTCGCCGAACGCGGCTACGCGCGGGCCGCCGAGTGGCTGCGGGCCACGCGGGCGGCGATCGCGGCGTGTGAGTGCGAGTCGGGCTGTCCGTCCTGCATCCAGTCGCCGAAGTGCGGTAATGGCAACGATCCGCTCTCGAAGCGGGGCGCACTCGATCTTCTCGACGTACTGTTGCGTCCGTTGCCCAGAACGTGAGAATCGTGGCGACCTGGGGTTTTTCCCGCTAGTCTCCCGGACGCAGCCAATCTTCCGGACCCCTGCTACGGGAGAGGAGCCCATCCGATGATCTTTCTCGGCCTACTCGTCGCAGCTGCCGCCATTGGCGTCGGCGTCGGCGTCTTGTTGGACAACGCGGCGGACGCGCAACTCACGTTCCTCGGCCAAGCGGTCCCCGGCGTCACCAGCATGTGGCACGTCTTCCTGGCCGGCGCGGTCGTGGCCGTCGTGTTCATGGGCGGCATGATCGTGACCATGCTCGGCGTCGGCCGTGCCGTACGCGTACGGCGGGAACTGCGCGACCTCCGAGACGAGCACGAAGAGTCCGTCACCACCCTGGAGATGGAAAAGCAGCACCTGCAACGCGAGCTGGCCCGCGCCCGCCAGCAGGCCCCGGCCCCCGCGCAGGCGCATATGGCGGCGCCGCAGCCGGGCGGCCCCGGCTCGAAGGTGTCGTCCTCCCGGTTCTTCGATCCCTCCAGCTGATGCCACGGTTCCCTGCCGCGGCTCGAAACCGGGGATTAAGCTGCTCGCTTGTGATCCGTTCTTGGGCCCGCGCGGCAGCGCTCACCGGACTGCTGGTCACGGCCGTCGTCGTCCCGGGTTCCACGGGCACAGGCACGGCGGCGGCGGAGAGCGGGGGCGGCGGCGACCCGTGGCCGCAGCGACGATTTCTGAACATGGCGCACGCCGGGGGCGAGAACGAGGCGCCGGCCAACACGATGTATGCGTTCAAGCGCGCGGTCCGGCTCGGCGCCGACATGATCGAACTCGATGTCCAGTCGACGGCCGACGACCGGCTCGTGGTCATCCACAACTCCTCGGTCGACGCCACCACCAACGGCACCGGCCTGGTCAAGGACATGACGTTCCGCCAGGTGCACGCCCTGGACGCGGCGTACAACTTCGTGCCGGGGCGCAGCGCGGTGCCCGGGCTGCCGCCGGAGTCCTATCCGCTGCGCGGCGTGCGCACCCGCGATCGGCGTCCGCCGCACGGCTATCGGGCCGGTGACTTCGCGATCCCGTCGCTGCGCGAGGTGCTGCGGACGTTCCGCCACGTGCCGATCAACATCGAGATCAAGGGCACCAGCGACGCCGACGTCGAGTCGTTCCTGCACAACGCGCGCCTGCTCGCCCGGCTGCTCAACCAGACGCGGCGCACCGACATCATCGTGACCTCGTTCAACGACCGGGCGCTGGCCACGTTCCACGCGCAGGCGCCGCACATCCCGCTGGCGCCGGGCATGAACGAGCTGATCGCCTACTTCTCCACCGGCGCCCGGCCGATCGACGGGACCGTCGCCCTGCAGATCCCGGTGGCGTTCAACGGGGTCCCGGTGGCCACCAAGGAGTTCATCGCCCGCGCGCACGCCGACGGCTTCGCGGTGCACGTCTGGTTCAGCGGCAGCGCGCCGGAGAACGAGGCGGCCTACAACGCCCTGATCGACGCGTGCGCCGACGGGGTGATGGCGGCCTGGCCGGCGCTGCTCGAACGGATCCTCGACGATCGCCACATCGCCCGCCCCGGCACCCCCGGCACCGACCCCTGCGCCGCCCAGTTGTCGTGATCATCAGCTTCAGCCGGTGATCCGAATCTACTGAAGGCGTAAGCACCACTGCGGACGCGGTCAGCTTCTCCGATCTGTCCAGCAGCCCCAAGACGGTAGCCGAGCGTGCCGCGCGAGGTTCATCCAGCACGCCACACCGCCGATCGGTTCCCTCAGCAGACCGGCGAAGGCCCGGCTCCAATACACTCATCTTTGAGTGTTCCAAACTTGAATGTTCCATCCATGGGGGTTCCGTGGGCGGCTTCATTCGGACGAGACCGGGAGCTCGCCGCCCTGCGGCGACTGCTTGATCAGGTACGACGAGGCGGCCGGGCAGGACGCCCCGGCAGGGCCATCTTGATCCGCGGCCGCCCTCGTGTCGGCAAGTCGCGGCTCGTCGAGGAGTTCATCGAACGAGCCGGCGTGCCGCACGTGTTCTTCACCGCATCCGCACAGCCGACGACCGAAACCGATCTACGCCTGTTCAGCGAGGCCGTGCTGACCTCGAGCCTGCCGGCCGCAGCTGTTTTCCGAGACCAGACCCCGCGAACCTGGGATGCCGCACTGCGCCTCCTGGCGGGCTGCCTCCCCGACGAGGGGCCGAGCGTGGTCGTTCTCGACGAGATGCCGTACCTCATCGCCAACGACCCGGGCTTTGAGGGGATCTGCAAAAGCTTTTCGACCGCGAGCTTTCCAGGCGCCCGGTGCATGTGGTGTGCGTCGGCTCGGATCTGGCGATGATGGAGGCGCTCAACGAGTACGGCCGTCCCTTCCACCAACGCACCACTGAAATGGTCGTGCCGCCGCTCAGTCCGGCCGACGCCGCCGAGATGCTCGACGTGCCTCCAGCCGAGGCGTTCGACGCCTACCTCGTCACCGGCGGTCTCCCCCTGATCCTGGACGAATGGCCGACGGGACTGGCGGTCTTGGACTATCTGGCCGACGCCGTCACCGACCCCACATCCGCCCTGCTGGTCAGCGGCGAACGGGCATTGGCGACCGAATTCCCCGCCGAGTCGCAGGCTCGCCTGGTGCTCGGCGCCATCGGCTCCGGCGAGCGTACGTTCTCGATGATCGCCCGAGCGGCGGGCGATCTGCCGCAGGCGTCGCTGACCCGCGCACTGCGCCTGCTGACCGGCAAGCCCATCGTGGATCGTCATCGCCCCTGTCCGTACACCCGTCCAAGGACACCAGGTACGTCGTCGCGGATCCGCACCTGAGGTTCTGGCTGGCCTTTCTCGGCCCGCATCTGCCGGAGATCGAACGCGGGCGCGGCGATCTGACGGCGGAACGCATCCGCGGCTCCTGGGCTTCGTGGCGAGGCCGGGCAATCGAGCCTGTGATTCGCGAGACGCTACGGCGGATGACCGACGGGCTCCCCCGGGGAACGAGCGCCATCGGCGGCTAGTGGACCCGGCACAACGACCCTGAGATCGACCTCGTCGGCGCGGACGGCGCACCCATCGCCAAGAAGATCACTTTTCTCGGCTCGATCAGGTGGAAAGAGACACGGCCTTTCGATGACCACGACCTCGCCGGGTTGATCGTCCACCGTTCCAAGATGCCCGGTGCCGAGGAATCCACCCCGCTTCTCGCGGTAACTCGCCACGGCGCCGACGGCGTCGCCATCCAAACCATCACCGCGGCCGACCTGCTCGCCACCTGGCGACCGGCGTGATCATGCGCTACGTCCTCGTGCTGACCGAGACCCCCGACGACCCAGAAGTAAAATCATCCGTCCGGCCCAGTCGTATCCGGTGATCTGCCTGATCTATCGAGTGGACGGCCCGGGGAGGTAGCGGGTTTGGCTGAAGCCGCCCTTCGAGAAGGCGAGGATTTTCGTCGGCCTAACCGCGAAGACGAGCACGGGTCGCCGGCGTTGGCGAAGCCGGTGTCGGTCACCTCGTATTGCCACTGGCCCTCCCATTTGGCCGCCCATGCGGCGGCGAGCCGGTTGAGCGTGGCCGGGGCGGTGACGCGTCGCGCCTCCCCCTCCACCACGACGTCGAGTCCCTCTTCCCATCGGTTGCAGCCGGTGGTCAGGACCACGTTCTGATTACCGGCTAGATTCTTGGCCTTCTGCTCGGTGGGGCCCGTGCAAAAGTGCAGGGCGTCATCGAGCCATACGGCCACCAAAGGCGTGACGTGGGGTCGTCCGTCGGGGCGGACGGTCGTGATCCACGACAACTGCGCGGTCTCCAGTGCCTGACGCGTGGTCGGCCACGGTGTCGCCTGGGCACCGGGCTCGCTGAACCGGCCGTCGAATTGGGTCACCGGATCGTTCATTGACTTACTCCGATCGCAGACGAGAAGGGACGAAATCGATCACGATACGGTCGATGGCCGACGCCGCTTCCAGGTCGGCGCCGAAGCGGTTGCGCATCACCGCCACCGCAACGCCGGAGCCGATGTCACCGAAGGCCGCCGAGCCGTTCATCCCGACCATGCCGAAGGTCGATTCGGGCCGGTCCCGTACGTCACCGGGACGATAGGGGCTGAAGCCAAACGCCCACGTGGTCGGGAAGCCCATGACCTCGTCCATGCCTTCGAAATGCACGGCAGCCATGTCGGCCAACCGCTGGGCCGAAACGAGTTCGACGCCGTCGACGTGGCCGAGCAGGGCGGCGTAGAGGCGGGCCGCTCCGCGGGCGGTCATGGTGCCCGCAGAGGGCAGGTCCAACGTCAGCACGTCCGGCCGGTTGGCGTAGTCGGCGTCGGGACGGATGCCGGGCGGGTTCGCCCGATCGGCCGGCGATCCCGGCTCGGGAGACGGGAGCGCCGTCCCGGCCGGCGGCTCCTGGCGCGCCACCCGATCCAGCAACGTCTCGGGGACCCCGAAGTGCACCTCGTCCTCGATGCCGAGCGGACGAGTAACCGCCTCACGCAGCCACCACGACAGACCGTGGCCGGTGGCCCGCCGCACGATCTCGCCGAGCAAGAAGCCGAACGTCTGAGCGTGGTATCCAAAGCGGGTGCCCGGCTCCCACCAAGGCTCGGCCGCGGCGAGCATGGCGCACATCTGGTCCCAGTCACGCAGGCCGGCAACCGTGATGTAATACGGCGGAGCGGGCACGCCCGCGGTGTGCGTCAGCACATGGCGAAGCGTCACCCGATCCTTGCCGTGAGCGCCGAACTCGGGCCACACCTCGGCCGCCCGCATGTCGTAGGCAAGCTCCCCCCGCTCAACGAGCACATGGGCGACCGCTGAGGCCACCCCCTTTGCGGTCGACGCGGCGAAGAACAACGTGTCCGAGGCCACGGCCAGCCCGCGCCGAGAGTCGGCCAGACCACCCACGGCGTCCACCCCCACCCGGCCGTCCACCACCACTGCGACCTGCAACCCAACCTCGGCGCCCGTCGCCACCAGCTCATCGACCCCGGCCTGGACATGCTCTTGCAGATCAT
>CALAED010000749.1 GCA_937891035.1 uncultured Thermomonosporaceae bacterium
CCGCCTCTTCCAGCCGCGAGCGCATTCGCGCGCTCGTGGACGCCGGGATCGACGTGGCCAGGCTCAACCTGAGCCACGGATCACATGAACAGCACGAGGAGATCTATCGCCACCTGCGCGACGCGTCCGACGTCACGGGGCGTGGCGTGGGCATCCTCGCCGACCTGCAAGGCCCCAAGATCCGGGTCGGCCGGTTTCCGGACGGGCCGGTACGGCTCACGCTCGGCGACGAGTTCATCATCACCACCGAAGACGTGCCCGGGACCCGGCACGAGGTCTCGACCACCTACCAGGGCCTGCCCGGTGACGTCAGTGCCGGTGACACCGTCCTCGTCGACGACGGGCGGGTCGTGCTCGAGGTCATCGCGGTCGAGAGGATACAGGTGCGCACCCGCGTCGTCATCGGCGGCATGATCTCCGACAACAAGGGCCTCAACCTGCCCGGCGTCGCGGTCAGCGTGCCCGCGCTGACCGACAAGGACGAGGCCGACCTGCGCTGGGCGCTCCGGCTCGGCGTCGACATGGTCGCGCTTTCCTTCGTCCGCGCACCGGAGGACGCCGACGTCGCCTACAAGATCATGAACGAGGAGAACGTCCGCGTTCCCCTCATCGCCAAGATCGAGAAGCCGCAGGCCGTCGAGCGGCTGCAGGAGATCGTCGCCGCCTTCGACGGCATCATGGTCGCCCGCGGCGACCTCGGCGTCGAGCTGCCGCTCGAGCAGGTGCCGATCGTGCAAAAGCGCGCCATCGAGTTGTGCCGCGAAAAGGCCCGGCCCGTCATCGTGGCCACCCAGATGCTGGAATCGATGATCTCCGCGCCGCGGCCCACCCGCGCGGAGACCTCCGACGTGGCCAATGCCGTGTTCGACGGCGCCGACGCGGTCATGCTCTCCGGTGAGACGAGCATGGGGGAATACCCCATCGCCGCCGTCGAGACGATGGCCCGCATCATCGTCGCGGCCGAGAAGATGTGCCTGCACGCCGATTCCACGCTGACCCGCGTGCCCGAGACCGTCGGCGGCGCCATCGCCCGCGCGGCCGCCGAGGTGGGTGCCGTCGTCGGCGCGCACGCGCTCATCGGCTTCACCATGTCCGGCGAGACCGTGCGCCGGCTGGCCCGCTACCGCTCGCCGATCCCGCTGCTGGCCTTCACCTCCGTGCAGGCCACTCGCTCTCAGCTCTCCCTTGTCTGGGGCGTGGAGACGTTCATCGTGCCGCACGTCGACCACACCGACGAGATGGTGCGCCAGGTCGAGCAGGCGCTGCTCGAACTCGGCCGCTGCCAAAAGGGCGATCGCGTCGTCATCGTGGCCGGCTCGCCGCCCGGCACTCCCGGCTCCACCAACGCCCTGCGCGTGCACCGCATCGGCGACGCCATCGCCCAGGGCGGGCACACCTGACCGCCCCGACTCCCGAAGCGCCGCCTAGCCTGGGCCGGCTCAGTACTTGGGACCTACGAATTCGTCCAGCCGTGCCACCGCCTCCCGCCGGGCGATCGAGATCGTCTTGCGGTTCATTCGCTGCCACGGAATTCTGGGCCGGTCGAGCGCGTCGGTAAGGAGGCCTTTGATGTCGCCTGACTCGTTGGTAAAGAGTTACCTCGGGTATTCGTACCACCGATCGCCGCAGTTTTAATTGCCGCCGCACCCGATTAATAGAGCGACGTCCATCGGAATGAATCAGACCACGGACGAACGCCTCCGGTGTGCCGATTGACGATCTCTTGTTGCCAGGAGCCGGCTTGTTTTGTCGCTGGTGTTTCTTCCCGGGACCGTGCTGCGGGAACAGGCACGGCCAGTGCTTGGAATAGGCGTTCACCATGGTGCAACCCGCCTTCTGTACCCGCCAAGAGATAGGCGTACGCGCACGTGTCGAACTCGGTTCCGCGTTTCGGGTCGTACATGGGCAGAGCGTCGCATCCGCATACGACAAGACCGCCGATCACGGAGCGACGCCGATCGTTTCGGTACCGGGAGCGGGATTCGAACCCGCACGCCCTTGCGGGCAAATCCTTTTGAGGGATTCGTGTCTTCCGTTCCACCATCCCGGCATATTTCCGGACCTCACCTAGGATGTCCGGATTCGGCGAGAGATGCAGTCTGTGCCCGCACCGTGCCGAGGACTAGCGTACCGGGTCCGGGTACGCTCGTGCGCGTGACGGAGACCCCTCGACGTGTTGTGATCGCTGAGGACGAGGCGCTGATTCGGCTCGACCTCAAAGAGATGCTGGAAGAGGACGGCTACCAGGTCGTCGGCGAGGCCGGCGATGGCGAGACCGCGGTCCGGCTGGCCGCCGAGCTGCGGCCGGACTTGGTGATGCTCGACGTCAAGATGCCGATCCTCGACGGCATCTCGGCCGCCGAGCGGATCGCCGCCGACCACATCGCACCCGTGGTGATTCTCACCGCGTTCTCGCAGCGCGAACTGGTCGAACGAGCCCGTGCGGCGGGGGCCATGGCCTATTTGGTCAAGCCGTTCACCAAGGCCGACCTGGTGCCGGCGATCGAGATGGCGGTCAGCAGGTACGAGGAGATCGCGGCCCTCGAGGCGGAGGTGCAGACGCTCCAGGAACGCCTCGAGACGAGAAAGATCGTGGATCGGGCCAAGGGCATACTGCAGGCCGCCCACGGCTGGACCGAGCCTGAGGCGTTCCGCTGGATCCAAAAGACGTCCATGGACCGCCGGGTCACCATGCGCAACGTCGCGGAGGCGGTGCTGGCCGGCGACGCCGGCGGGGCGGACCAGCCTGACCGAACTGACCGAACTGACCGAACTGATCAGTTTGGTCAGCCGGGTCAGTCGGACCAACCTGACCAATCTGGCAAGTCCGGCGGTCCAAATGGCCTCGGAGGTCCTGCCGCCGGGTCGTCCCGTTGACGGCGCGACCAGGGGACTAACAGGCGGCGAACAGGGTACGAGCCGCCGAGGCGGCCAGGTGCGGACATCCGGCCGAAGGTAAAGATCTGCCCTCCTGCCTGGGCAGTTATGGCACGGAGCGGTAACGAAGCCACAACGACCCTGCGCTGGACTACTGATCTCGCGTGCCTGATCGGTGTACTACGGACAGGTCCCCTGGTGACCGTTTTCTCCCCGCAGAGAGCGTGACCCCGGGGCTTGACTCGTACCCGGTCCACGTCTTCGCGGATCCGGACAGAAGGAACGGAAGGAAGGCGACGACCTTGCGGCTCAACAAAACCCGATTCAGCGCAACGCTCGCACTCGGGGCGGCGCTCGCGCTGGGCATGAGTGCGTGTGGTGGTGACGACGGCGGCAACGCTGGGTCCGGCGGAGGCGGGGGTACCAGCTCTGTCACGCTCGGGTTCATGGGCGACTTGACGGGTGAGAACTCCGGCATCGTCATCCCGCCCAGGCAGGGCGCGCAACTCGCCATCGACGAATACAACGCGACCAACCCGCAGGTGAAGATCAACCTCAAGACCTACGACAGCCAGGGCAAGCCTGAGCAGGCCACGCCGCTGGCCAAGCAGGCCGTGACGCAGGACAAGGTCGTCGGGATGATCGGCCCCGCCTTCTCCGGCGAGTCCGCCCAGGTGGGCCCCGTTCTCGAGGAAGGCAAGACGCCGAGCGTCTCGCCGTCGGCCACCAACGCCGCCCTCGGCGCCAATGGCTGGAAGTATTGGCACCGGATGGTCGCCAACGACAACGCGCAGGGCACCGGCATCGGCGGCTTCATCACGAACTCGCTGAAGGCCAAGAAGGTCTTCATCGTCGACGACGCGTCCGAGTACGGGAAGCCGTTCGCCGACACGCTGCAAAAGACGGTCCAGGCGGGAGGCGCGCAGACCTCCAGGGACGCCATCGACGTCCAGGCGTCCGACTACGGCTCGACCGTCAACAAGGCCAAGGCGTTCGCGCCCGACGCGATCTTCTTCGGCGGCTACTACGCCCAGGCGGGCAAGCTGGTCAAGCAGCTGCGTGAGGGCGGCGTGCAGGCCCGCTTCCTGTCCGGTGACGGTTCGCTCGACCCGGGCCTGGCCAAGGGCGCCGGCGGCACCACAGCCGACGGCTCGATCATCGGCTGCCCGTGCCTGATCGACCCGACGGGCAAGGCCAGCCAGGCGAGCAAGACCTTCGCCGACAAGTACAAGGCCAAGTTCAACTCCGCCCCGGCCATCTACGCCGCCGAGGGCTACGATGCGGCCACCGCCTTCATCAACGCGATCAAGGCCGGCAACACGACCACCGAAAAGATCAATACATTCTTGTCGACCATCGACGTGCCGGGTGTGTCGAAGCAGATCAAGTTCAGTCCAACCGGCGAGCCGGCGGCGACCGACGTCTACGTCTACCAGATCAAGGGCGACACTCTGCCGCTGCTTGGCAACGCGAAAGAGGCCCAGGTCGAGGGCTAGTGAGCCGCCCGGACGATCGTTCCGATCGATCTGAACGACCTGATTGATCTACGATCGGCGGGATCATGACGAGGGGGAGCGGGAGCGTCGCGGCGCTCCCGCTTCTTCGCCCGCTCCTTTGACGAAGGCGACGAGGTCTTGAGCAGCTTCATTGATCAATTCTGGCCGTCTACGATCGACGGCCTGTCGCTCGGCGCGATCTACGCGCTGATAGCACTCGGCTACACGATGGTGTACGGCGTGCTGCGTTTGATCAACTTCGCGCACTCCGAAATCTTCATGATCGGCACCGTGGCGGCGCTGGCGGTGCTGATCGGCATCGACACGCAGCTGCTCGGCGGATTCACTCTGATCGGCATGCTGCTGTTGCTGGCGGTGGTCGCCGGGGTGTTCTCCGGCGGCAGCGCGGTGGCCCTGGAGTACGTCGCCTACCGGCCGTTGCGCCGGCATGGCGCGTCCCGGCTGGCGGCGCTCATCTCGGCCATCGGCGCGTCGATCTTCCTCCAACAGTTGTTCGCGCGGGTGATCATTCCGGAGTACTTCAATCTGCCGGAGGAAAAGGGCGCGCTGCCCATCCAGCACCAGTTCGTCGAGCGGTTCAACGTCGTCGCCATCGGCGACTTCGTGGTCAGCAACGACAAGTTCGTCATCATCGTCGGCGGCATCGCGATGATGGTGGTCCTCGACCTGATCGTGAACCGGACGAGGCTGGGGCGCGGCATCCGGGCGACGGCGCAAGACCCCGAGACCGCGGTGCTCATGGGCGTCAACATCGACAGGATCGTCACCGCGACGTTCCTCATCGGCGGCGTCATGGCGGGCGTGGCCGCCGCCCTTTACATGATGCGCTTCGAGGAGCTCAGCATCAAGGCGTTCACCGCCGCCGTGCTCGGCGGCATCGGCAACCTGCGCGGCGCGCTGCTCGGCGGCTTCGTGCTCGGGTTGCTCGAGTTCTACGGCTCCAGCATCTTCGGGTCGGAGTGGCGGGACGTGGTGGCGTTCAGCATCCTCGTCCTCGTCCTGATGTTCCGGCCCACCGGTATCCTCGGCGAGTCCCTCCAGCAGGCGCGCGCATGAACACAAACGACACCAAGACGGCAGGCACCAAGACGGTGGGCGGCAAGACGACCACGGCCCAGGACATGCTCGGCGCCGCCGCGGCGCGCGCCAGGCGCCGGGCGGAGCGGGCTCCCAAGGCGTTGCGCCTCGTGACCTACCTGCTCGTGCTCCCGTTCGAGACGCTCGGCGGCGTGGGCGAGCGGTTCCGCGACTGGTGGGGCGGCCTGCCCGGGTACGGGCGCTGGACCGCCTACGTGCTGCTCATCCTGGGCGCCATCGCGCTGCCATCGCCCCGTATCGCGAGCTTCATGTCGCCCTACACCGACTGGCCGACCCTGCTCTTCTTCCCCATCGGCGGCTACATCCTGCTCGCCCTCGGCCTGAACGTCGTCGTGGGCATGGCGGGGCTGCTCGACCTCGGCTACGTGGCCTTCTTCGCGATCGGCGCCTACACGATGGCGGTGCTCGCCACGAAGTACGGCTGGGGCTTTTGGGAGATCCTGCCGGTCGGCATCGTGATCACGGCGCTGTCCGGGCTGATTCTCGGCGCGCCCACCCTGCGCCTGCGCGGCGACTATCTCGCGATCGTGACGCTGGGGTTCGGTGAGATCATCCGGCAGACCGCCCGCAACACCGACTACATCGGCGGCCCGAACGGCATCGGCGGGATTCCGCACCCGCCGACCCTGACCGAGTGGGAGATCCCCGACGCCGAGCCGTTCACCAGTTTCGGCCTGGCCGGGGTCAGCCCGTTCCAGTACGGCGCGCTGGACGGCCGGCCGTACTACTACCTCATGCTGCTGGCCATCGTGTTGACGATCATCTTCGTCAAGCGGCTGGAGAACAGCCGCGTCGGCCGCGCCTGGGCGGCGATCCGGGAGGATGAGGACGCCGCCGAGCTCATGGGCGTGCCGACGTTCCGCTACAAGCTGGCCTCCTTCGCCATCGGCGCAGCGATAGGCGGCCTGGCCGGTGTGATCTACGCCGGGCAAGCCGTGTCGATCGTCCCTGCCCTGTTCACGTTCATCGTCTCCGCGACGATCCTCGCCGCGGTCGTGCTCGGCGGCTCGGGCAACATCCCCGGTGTCATGCTGGGGGCCTTCCTGGTCGCCTGGATTCCCGAACGCGTCCGGGGCCTGCAGGACTATCGGATCTTGATGTTCGGGGGCGTGCTCGTGTTGTTGATGGCCTTCCGGCCCGAGGGTCTGCTGCCGTCGCGGCGGCGCAAGGCCGAACTGGCCGAGGGCACCGGGGGCATGGGCAGCCTCGGCGCCGAGGTCGGCGGCCCTGGCACCCAAGCCGCTGCCGAGGTGAACAAATGAGCGAAACAACGACGAGCAAGATCCTTGAGCTCACCGACGTGACCATGCGCTTCGGCGGTGTGGTCGCCGTCAACCAGGTGGAGCTCCACGTCCGCGAGGGGGAGATCTTCGCGCTGATCGGCCCCAACGGCGCCGGAAAGACGACGGTCTTCAACATGGTGACCGGCGTCTACCGGCCCACCGAAGGTCACGTGATGTTTGGCGGCCAGCGGATCACCGGCATGAAGCGCTTCAAGGTGACCAAGCTCGGCATCGCCCGTACGTTCCAAAACATTCGGTTGTTCCACAACATGACGGCGCTCGAGAACGTCATGGTCGGGGCGGACGCGCACCATCGGACCGGGCTGGCCGGCGCCGCGCTCGGGCTGCCCTGGCACCGCAGAGAAGAGCGCGAGGGCCGGAGCAAGGGCCGGGCGCTGCTCGAGTTCGTGGGCATCGCCCATCGCGTGGACGAGGCGGCCAAGAACCTGCCGTACGGCGACCAGCGGCGCCTCGAGATCGCCCGGGCCCTTGCCACCGATCCCCGGCTGCTCCTGCTGGACGAGCCGGCCGCCGGGATGAACCCGGTGGAAAAGGAGTCCCTCCAGGCGCTGATCAAGAAGATCCGGGACACCGGCCGCACGGTACTGCTCATCGAGCACGACATGAGCCTGGTCATGGGGATCAGCGACCGGATCGCGGTGCTTGACTTCGGCGAGAAGATCGCCGAAGGGCTGCCGGGGGAGATCCAGAACAACCCGAGGGTCATCGAGGCGTACTTGGGGGCTCCGGCCGATGCTTCTTGAGATCAAGGACATCCACGTCCACTACGGCAAGATCGCGGCGCTCAAGGGCATCTCGGTCGACGTCGACCAAGGCGAGATCGTCACCTTGATCGGCGCCAACGGCGCGGGCAAGTCGACCACGCTGAAGACGATCTCCGGTCTGCGGCCGCTGTCGTCGGGCCGCATCATCTTCGACGGCAAGGACATCAGCAGGATGCCCGGTCACCGCAGGGTGCTCGCCGGCATCGGGCAGGCGCCCGAGGGCCGGGGCATCTTCCCGGGCATGACCGTCACGGAGAACCTGCTGATGGGCGCCTATGCCCGTAAGGGAGAGCTGACCAAGGATCTCGACGAGGTCTTCGAGTTGTTCCCGCGGCTGGCCGAGCGCAAGAACCAGGCCGGCGGCACCATGTCGGGCGGCGAGCAGCAGATGCTGGCCATCGGCCGGGCGCTGATGACCCAGCCCAAGGTGCTGCTGCTGGACGAGCCGTCCATGGGGCTCGCCCCGATGCTGGTCACGCAGATCTTCTCCATCATCGAGGAGATCAACCGGCGCGGCACCACGGTCCTGCTCGTCGAGCAGAACGCCCAGCAGGCGTTGCAGGTGGCCGATCGGGCGTACGTCCTGGAGACCGGGACGATCGTGAAGTCCGCCGCGGCCAGGGAGTTGCTCGACGACCCGCAGGTGCGGGCGGCCTATCTCGGCGGTGGCACCCAGGCCGGCCGCTGAGCCCGCCGCCCGGCCGCCGGCCGGGCGGCCGGGTGGCTGGCCGGCCGGTCAGCCCAGGCGCACGTCGGCCAGCGGCGGGTCGGCCGCCGCGCCCATGGTGGGGCTGCCGACGACCCGCAGCGCTGCCTCCTTGACCTGGCGCGGGACGTCGTACCACAGGTCCATCTCGACGCGGACGCCGGAACCCACATCCAGGCTGGTCGGCTGGCGCCGGATCAGCATCGCGTCGAGGTCGGGCCGGAAGACGCGCCCGTCGGACGCCACCAAAAGCTGCTTGCGCGTGTCGAAGGTGCTGGTGATCCGTCCGGTGTTCTCCACCACCAGCCGAATCCGGATGAACTGCCCCTCTGGGGGCACGTCGGCGTGGCTGCCGGCGACGGTGTTCATGCGGCCGCGCAGGCCGATCACCGTGAACGCCATGTCGCCGCTGCGCACGGTCGGCCGGTGTAGCACTGTCTCGCCGGGCCGGGCCGTACGGGCCGGCAGGTCGTAGGTCGCCGGGCCGCTCCCCCCGGCGGGGGCGGCATCGCCCGAAGAGCAGGCGGTCGCCAGTGCGGCGAGCAGGGCCACGGAACCGGCCGCGGCCGGAATCCTTCGCATGGTGGGGACACTAGGCAGCCGGAGATGGCGCGGAAAGGCGTCGACGGGAAAGGGACCAAATCGCAATTCGGTGGTTACCGAGCGTGTCGTACGACGAGCCCGGGGGACCTTTGGGTCCGTGCAGACCTTCCCCGGCCCTGCACGTTGTCTACTCGGCGCCCCGGGCTCGCCTCCAACGGTAGCGACCGCGCAGGTGCGCGTGCAAAGCATCCGGTCATCCGGATGACCGGACTTGGCGGCCCCATGGTGCGGCCGTTCATGGCCCGGCGCCCCTCCCAACGAGCCGGCGACGGTTACCGGCGCTGGTGGGCCTGCGCCGGCCTGCGGGAAAACTGTCCCACGCGGCGACTAGGCTGCCGATGTGGCGACCACAGAACAGACCGCTGCCGAGACCTTGCTGCTGCTCGACGGGCACTCGCTGGCCTATCGAGCGTATTTCGCGCTGAAGGACGCCGACCTCGTCACGACGACGGGCCAGCCGACCAATGCGGTCTTCGGCTTCACCTCCATGCTGATCAACGTGCTGCGCGACGAGACGCCAACGCATGTCGCGGTGTGCTTCGACCGTTCGGAGCCGACCTTCAGACATGAGACGTACGTGGAGTACAAGGCGGGCCGCAGCGCCGCGCCGGACGACTTCCGCGGTCAGCTGAGCCTCATCGACGAGGTGCTCGAGGCGCTGCGCATCCCGCGGCTGTCCAAGGCCGGGTTCGAGGCCGACGACCTGATCGCGACCCTCGCCACCCAGGCGAGCGAGCAGGGCATGCGCACGCTCGTGGTGACCGGCGACCGCGACTGCTACCAGCTGATCGACGAGAACGTAACGGTGCTCTACCCGCGCCGTGGGGTCTCCGACCTGGTCCGGACGACCTCCGAGGTCATCGTGGACAAGTACGGGGTACCGCCGGAGCGCTACCGCGAGCTGGCCGCGCTGGTGGGGGAGAGCAGCGACAACCTGTCCGGGGTGCCGGGGGTGGGCCCCAAGACGGCGGCGAAGTGGCTGACGACCTACGAAGGTCTCGACGGGCTGGTCGCGCACGTCGACGAGATCAAGGGCAAGGCCGGCGACAACCTGCGCGAGCACCTCGGCGACGTGCTGCGCAACCACCAGATCAACAAGTTGACCTGCGACGTCCCACTGGACGTCGGGCCGGCCGACCTCAACCTCGGCCAGTGGGACCGCGACGAGATCCACACGCTGTTCGACACGCTGCAGTTCAGGGTGCTGCGGGAGCGGCTGTACGCGTCGCTGTCCGCGGCGGAGCCGGAGGCCGACGAGGGCTTCGACATCGAGGTCGCCACACCGGGCCCGGGCGAGCTGGCCGCCTGGTTGGCCGAGCACGCCGCCGGCCCGGATCGGGTGGGCCTGGCCGTGAGCGGCACCTGGGGCCGCGGCACCGGCGAGCTCACCGGCATAGCGCTCGCCTGCCACGCCATGGACCCGGGCCGGCAGGACGGCGATCCGGCGGCCACGCGCGGCGTCGGAGTCTACATCGACCCGGCCGAGCTGACCGAGCAGGACGAGCGGGCGTTGGCCGACTGGCTGGCCGACCCCAAGCGGCCCAAGGCGATGCATGAGGCCAAGGGGCCGATGCTGGCGTTCGCGGCGCGCGGGCTGATGCTCGACGGGCTGACCAGCGACACCGCGCTCGCCGCCTATCTGGCGCTGCCCGGCCAACGTTCCTTCGACCTGGCCGACCTGGCGCTGCGCTACCTGCATCGCGAGCTGCGCCAGGAGGCCGACGACTCCGGACAGCTCACCCTCGACGGATCCGGCGAAGAGGCGCTGGCCTACGATCTCGCGGTGCGCGCCTTGGCCGTCGTCGAGCTTGCCGACGCGCTCGACCGTGACCTGGAGCGGCGCGGCGCCGCCCGGCTGCTGCGGGAGGTCGAGTTGCCGCTGGTCGGCGTGCTCCGCGACATGGAGCGGGTCGGGGTGGCCGTCGATACCGACCACCTGGCCTCGCTGTCGGCCACGCTCGGCGGGCAGGTCAAGGCCGTGGAGGAGATGGCGCACGCCGCCGCCGGGCACGAGTTCAACCTGGGTTCGCCCAAGCAGGTGCAACAGGTGCTCTTCGACGAGCTCGGGCTGCCCAAGACCAAACGCACCAAGACCGGTTACACGACCGACTCAGAGGCGCTGACGAACCTGCTGGTCGGCAACGACCACCCGGTGCTCGAGCACTTGCTGCGCTGGCGTGAGGTGGCCAAGCTCAAGAGCATCGTCGACTCACTCATCCCGATGGCCGACGACGCGGGGCGCATCCACACCACGTTCAACCAGATGGTCGCCGCGACCGGGCGGTTGTCGTCGACCGACCCGAATCTGCAAAACATCCCGATCCGCACCGCCGAGGGGCGCCAGATCAGGGAGGCGTTCGTGGTGGGCGCCGGCTATGAGTGCCTGCTCACTGCGGACTATAGCCAGATCGAGCTGCGGATCATGGCGCATCTGTCCGGGGACGAGGCGCTGATCGACGCGTTCACCTCGGGGGTGGACTTCCACACCGTGACCGCCGCCCGCGTCTTCGGCCTGCCCGCCGAGCAGGTCGACTCCGAGCTGCGCAGCCGCATCAAGGCGATGAACTATGGGCTCGCCTATGGTCTTTCCGCCTATGGTCTTTCGCAGCAGCTGCGCATCCCGCCGGACGAGGCGCGCGCGCTGATGGACGAATACTTCGAGCAGTTCGGCGGGGTTCGCGACTACCTCGACAACGTGGTCAAGCAGGCCAAACAGGACGGCTACACCGAGACGATCATGGGTCGGCGGCGCTATCTGCCCGACCTGACCTCCGACAACCGGCAGCGTCGCGAGATGGCCGAGCGGATGGCGCTGAACGCCCCGATC
>CALAED010000750.1 GCA_937891035.1 uncultured Thermomonosporaceae bacterium
GCTGGAACTCGTCATGGCGACCGAATTCGGGCCGTGGGAGCGGTTCGGCGAACTGTCGCTCACCGGTCCGGCGCGCACTGACGACAGCGAACCGGTGCGTTTCAACCCGACCTGGCATCCCATTCCTGGGTTGCCGCCGGCCGGGCCACTACAGCAGGTACGGGGACCCGCCTACGCCACCGTTCAAGAAATGGACGCCAGCGCCGGCATCACCACGTTCTGATTGCCGCTCGCACCGCCGACCGGAAAGCTCATTCCCATGGGAAGAAACGCGCGCGTTCAGCGGCGACTGCGGCGGCTCCACGCCGAACTACGTGAGCGGCCGGTCAATTTCGATCCGCGGCAACGACCCGCGCTCACGCCGGAAACCGGCTGGTATATCGATGACTACCGGCAGGCTCTGCCGGCAGAGCCGCCCGGTCCGCCGGTCGCGGGCGGAAGCTGGGAGATCGCCCGTCGCCTCCTACGGGATTATCGGTACGCCGATCCGGCCATCGTCCGGCCTGTTTACGGGGCGGGCGCCCCCGAGGCCGGCCGCGACATGCTGCTCGAGGGCCGGTTCTATGGATTGCGCTTCTATCTCGGGGTACGGGTCGGCGACGTCATCGACGAAATCGTCGATCACGACGGACGCCGGGCGAAAGTATGGGGGTGGAATTACCGCACGCTCGAGGGACATCTCGAACGAGGCCAGATGGATCAGGAAGTGCGAAAGTGGCTCGACACCGGAGAGGTGGAGTTCCACATCCACGCCTTCTCCCAGCGCGCGTCCATCCCGAATCCGATCGTGCGTCTCGGCTTTGTGCTCTTCGGCCGTGTCACGCAGGTCAGATTCCACAAACGGGCGTGCCGGCGCATGGAGCGACTGACGGTGGCAGCGCTCGCCGCACAACGCGGCACGCCGGACAATGAACGGCATTAGCCTCCTACGCTCCGGGCACGATGCGTGGGTGCGGCTCACCCGCCGACAGGGCACCGGACCGGCGGCTGACAGTATGGCGTGCGTGGACAAAGCCGCCGTCGAGATGTGGGTCGCCGGGTACGAACGGGCGTGGCGCACACCCGGCATCGAGCCGCTCGCCGAGCTGTTCACGCCGGACGTGACATACGTGCCGTCGCCCTGGGCGCAGCCGATCGTGGGCCTGTCCCGGCTCGGCTTGTGGTGGGACGCCGAGCGCGCGGGCCCCGACGAGCCGTTCACGATGACGAGCGAGGTGGTGGCCGTCGACGGAAAAGCGGCGGTGGTGCGGATCGAGGTCACCTACCTGCTCGATGACCCCTCGCGCTGGCGCGACCTTTGGATCTTGCGCTTCGACGCCGATGGCCGCTGCGCCCGCTTCGAGGAGTGGCCCTTTGCCCCGAACCAACCCAACGGACACCGTGGGGCGGGGATGGACGCTTGAGCAATGCGTATGACTGGACATGACCGCGAAGCGGCGCTGCGGCGCCGTACATGACGTTGCGGAGACCGGGCTAGCGATCGGCGACGCGGGGACGCTGCTCGGGGTCGCATCGGCGGGTCCACCCGCTGCTGACCGGTCGCTGACAGCCCGGCGCCCCGGTGCGGGGTGGCACCGGGGCGCGCTGGGACATCTAGAGGCCGGCGGCGGTGCGAAGAGCGTCGACGCGGTCGGTGAACTCCCAGGAGAAGTCCGGCTCCTGGCGACCGAAATGACCATAAGCCGCCGTCTTTTGGTAGATCGGGCGGAGCAGGTCGAGGTCGCGGATGATGGCGGCAGGACGCAGGTCGAAGACCCGCAGGATGACCTCCTGGATCTTCTCCTCGGGGATCTTGTGGGTGCCGAAGGTCTCCACGAAGACGCCGACCGGGTTGGCCTTGCCGATCGCGTACGCGACCTGGACCTCGCAACGGTCGGCGAGGCCGGCGGCGACGACGTTCTTGGCCACCCAGCGCATGGCGTACGCGGCCGAGCGGTCGACCTTGGACGGGTCCTTGCCGGAGAAGGCCCCGCCGCCGTGCCGCGACATGCCGCCGTACGTGTCGATGATGATCTTGCGCCCGGTGAGGCCGGCGTCGCCCATCGGGCCGCCGATCTCGAAGCGCCCGGTGGGGTTGACCAGCAGCCGGTAGCCGCTGGTGTCGATCTGCAACTCGCTCACCACCGGGTCCACCACGTGCTCCTTGATGTCGGGGGTGAGCAGCTCTTTGAGGTCGATGTCGGGTGCGTGCTGGGAGGAGACGACCACGGTGTCGAGGCGGACCGCGTTGTCGCCATCGTATTCGATGGTGACCTGGGTCTTGCCGTCGGGCCGCAGGTAGGGCACGGTGCCGTCCTTGCGCACCGCGGTGAGGCGCTGCGCCAGCCGGTGCGCCAGCGTGATCGGCAGCGGCATCAGCTCGGGCGTCTCGCGGCACGCGTAGCCGAACATCAGGCCCTGGTCGCCGGCGCCCTGACGGTCGAGCTCGTCGACTCCCTCGCCCTCGCGCGTCTCATACGCGTCGGCGACGCCCTGGGCGATGTCGGGCGACTGCGCGCCGATGGACACCGACACGCCGCACGAGTGACCGTCGAAGCCCTTGGCCGAGGAGTCGTAGCCGATCTCCAGGATCTTTTCGCGGATCACGCCGGCGATGTCCACATAGGTCTCGGTGGTGACCTCGCCGGCGACGTGTATCTGGCCGGTGGTGATGAGCGTCTCGACGGCGACTCGGCTCTTCAGGTCGTCCTTGAGCATCGCGTCGAGGATCGCGTCACTGATCTGGTCCGCGATCTTGTCCGGGTGGCCCTCGGTGACGGACTCGGATGTGAACAGACGGCGGGACACGGACATAGGCTCCTTGCAGCGGCTGCTGACTGAGTAGTAGCAGGGTCGGTCGGTGGACATGCGGGGCGGGGCCCCGGGGTGCGCGCTTTGCGCTGAGTCTAGCGGGGCCCGATCCGATGACCAGTCAAGCCCCGCGTCCTCGTGGCGGGCTTCGTGTGATGGCGGCTCAGCCGAGCCGGGCGGCGACCAGATCCCAGACGACCTCGGCCAGCGCCTCCTTGGGGCCGCGCGGCACTTCGACGGCCGTGCCGTCGGCGGCCAGCACGATCGCCGCGTTGTCGGCCGCACCGAAGGCCAAGTGCTCGCCGACCTGGTTGACCACGAGCAGGTCGCAACCCTTGCGGGCGAGCTTGGCCCGGCCGTGTTCGAGGACGTCGTCGGTTTCGGCGGCGAAGCCCACGATGACCTGGCCGCCGGGCCGGGCGGCGACGAGTTCGGCCAGGATGTCGGGGTTTTTGGTCAGCCTGATCGGCTCCGGCTCCGCCGTCTCGGACTTTTTGATCTTCGTGGTGCGGTAGTCGACGGGCCGGAAGTCGGCCACCGCGGCGGCCATGATCACGGCGTCCGCCTCGTGCGCGGCCTCGCGTACGGCCTTGCCCATCTCTTCGGCCGAGCCCACCCGTACGACACGGGCGCCGGCGGGGTCGGGCAGCGCCACGTTCGCGGCGACCACGGTGACCCGGGCGCCGCGGGCCACGGCCGTACGGGCCAGCGCGTAACCCTGCAGTCCGGATGATCTGTTGCCGATGAAACGGACGGGGTCGATGGCCTCGCGGGTGCCACCGGCGGACACGACGACGTGCCGGCCGGACAGGTCGCCGGCGAGTGCGCCGCGGGCCAAGACGCGCCGGGCGACCTCGAACAGCTCCGCGGGCTCGGGCAGCCGGCCGGGTCCGCTGTCGGCGCCGGTGAGCCGGCCCGCCGCCGGCTCGACGACGATCGAGCCGCGGTCGCGCAGCACGCTGACGTTGGCCTGCGTCGCGGGATGCTCCCACATCTCGGTGTGCATCGCCGGCGCGTACACCACCGGACAACGCGCGGTCAGCAGTGTGCTGGTGAGCAGATCGTCGGCGCGGCCGTTGGCGGCCCGCACGAGCAGGTCGGCGGTGGCGGGCGCGACGAAGACCAGATCGGCCCGCCGGCCCAGGCGTACGTGCGGAACCGCGGCGACGTCCGTCCAGACGTCGGTGGCGACGGGATGTCCCGAAAGGGCCGCCCAGGTCGCCGCCCCGACGAACCGCAGCGCGTCGGGGGTCGGTACGACATGAACGTCGTGCCCGGTTTCGGTGAGCCGGCGGAGCAGCTCACAGACCTTGTACGCGGCGATGCCCGCGCCCACGCCGAGGACGACCCTGGTGCCGGGCTCAGGCACCGGAGACCTCGGTCATGTCGGTTCGGAGCATCTCAAGGCCGTCGAGTCGGGACGAGCTTCGACTTGGGGGCGCGGAGTACGCGCAGACGTGGACCGCGCCCGGTGCGCCGGCCACGCGGCCGGCGGAGCCGCCGAGGTCAGCCCTCGATGGGCTCGGCGGTGAGCAGGCCTTCACGCGTTTCGCGCAGCGCGATGGACAGCGGCTTTTCCTGTACCTGCGTTTCGACCAGCGGCCCGACGTACTCGAGCAGACCCTCGCCGAGCTGGGCGTAGTAGGCGTTGATCTGCCGCGCCCGCTTGGCCGCGATGCTCA
>CALAED010000751.1 GCA_937891035.1 uncultured Thermomonosporaceae bacterium
GGACACACAACCCACGCTCAGAAAGAAAGAAGAGGCGACCACACCGCCTCTTCTTCTTTTTGCCTTTGAGGGCCTCTACCACCCACCCAATCAGGGGTGTACACGGTTCCCGGTGGGTGTCAGGGTGCGGCCAGTGGCCCTATAGGATGGCGATCATGGCCTGTCGCATTTCCGAGCTGGTGATCGATTGTCGGGATCCGCAGCGGCTGGCGGCGTTCTGGTGCGACGTGCTCGGCTTCACCGTGCTCGAAACCGACGATGACGGCGTGGTCGAGATCGGACCACCGGAAGGATTCGGTGGATTGCAGCCGACCCTGCTCTTTAGCCCCATCACCGAACCCAAGGTGGGCAAGCTACGGCTGCACATCGACGTCAACGCCACCGACCGCGATCAGGACGCCGAACTCGCGCGGCTGCTGGCGGCAGGAGCCCGCCCGGTCGACATCGGCCAGAGCGGTCAGGAGAGCTGGCACGTCCTGGCCGACCCTGAAGGCAACGAATTCTGCCTCCTGCGAACCCGCCTGAGCTAAGCATCGGCGGCGCCATCAGCAGGTCGGGTTGTAGGTCGGGAGCACCGGCTCCGAGCCCACCGAGATGGACAATTGCCTTCCGGGTCCGGCCGCTGGCAAGGTGCATCCATGGCACCACGGCCGCCGCTGCGGGTCGGCAACGCTTCGGGATTCTATGGAGACCGCTTCAGCGCGGTTCGCGAAATGCTGGATGGCGGCCCACTCAACGTGCTCACCGGCGACTACCTCGCCGAACTGACCATGCTCATCCTCGGCCGGGCGAAACTCAAGGACCCCGCGTCCGGCTACGCGACCACCTTCCTTCGGCAGATGGACGAATGTCTCGGCCTGGCGCGCGAGCGCGGCGTGGCCATCGTCGCCAACGCCGGCGGCCTCAACCCCGCCGGCCTGGCCGAGCGGCTTCGTGACATCTCCGGCCGCCTTGGGCTCGGCCTCAAGATCGCCCACGTCGAGGGCGACGATCTGCTCCCGCGTGCCGGGGAGCTTGGGCTGGGCCGGCCGCTCACCGCCAACGCCTACCTTGGCGCCTGGGGCATCGCCGCCTGCCTTCGGCGCGGCGCCGACGTCGTGGTCACCGGCCGGGTGACGGACGCGTCGCTCGTCGTCGGCCCGGCCGCGGCCCACTTCGATTGGGCCCCCGACGATTGGGACGCGCTTGCCGGCGCCACCGCCGCCGGGCATGTACTCGAATGCGGAGCGCAGGCCACCGGCGGCAATTACGCGTTCTTCGAAGAAATCTACAATGTAAAGGCGGCGGGCTTTCCCATCGCCGAGATCTACCCCGACGGCTCCGCCGTCATCACCAAACACCCGGGCACCGGCGGCGCGATCACCACCGAAACGGTGACCGCCCAGCTGCTGTACGAGATCGGCGAGCCCGCCTATCGCGGCCCGGACGTCACGACGTTCTTCGACACGATCCGGCTCACCGAAGACGGTCGGGACAGGGTCCGGATCAGCGGCACAAAGGGCGCACCCCCGCCGCCGGAGACCAAGGTCTGCCTCAACCATCTCAGTGGTTTCCGCAACGAGGTCACCTTCATCCTCACCGGCCTCGACATCGACGCCAAGGCCCGGCTCGTCAGGGAGCAGATGGAGGCGGCCATCGCCGGCCGCCGCCCGGCCCACGTCGAGTGGACGCTCATCGGCGGCACCGGCGACCGGCCCGCCGCCGCCACCCAGGGCGCGGCCTCCGTGCTGTTGCGCTGCGCCGTCAGGGATCCCGACCAGGATGTGGTCGGCCGTGCCTTCAGCGGCGCGGCCGTCGAGCTTGCCCTCGCGAGCTATCCCGGCCTGAGCCTGACCGGTCCGCCCGGGGGCGGCTCGCCCTGCGGCGTCTTCACGGCCGCCTACGTGGACAGCGCGGAGATCGAGCAGATCGCGGCGCTGCCCGATGGCACCCGGTTGCCCGTTCCGCCCACGCACGCGTCCGCCGCCCCGGCTCCCGGCCGGCCGCGGCCGCCGCGGTACGACATGCCGCCGCCCGCCGCCCGCTCGCGGACGCGTACGCTCACCGTCCCGCTCGGGCGGATCGCCGGGGCGCGCAGCGGCGACAAAGGGGGCGACGCCAACATCGGCGTCTGGGCTCGTACAGACGATCAATGGCGCTGGCTGGCGCATACCCTCACCGAGCGCAAGCTCATCGCGCTTCTCCCCGAGACGGGCAAACACACCGTGACCCGCCACCTGCTCCCCAACCTCCGGGCCGTCAACTTCGTCGTCGAAGGGCTGCTCCAGGAGGGGGTGGCGGCCTCGACCCGCTTCGACCCCCAGGGCAAGGCGCTCGGCGAGTGGTTGCGGGCATGTGAGGTCGACGTGCCGGAGGAACTGTTGTGAGCCGGGTGGTCCGGTCGAGCGAGCCGGAGGCACCATGACCGTGATCAAAAGCGCCCTCGACCCGAACGGCGACGACTATCGGGCGCGCCGTACGGCCATGCTGGCCAAGCTCGAGCGGCTGGACCAAGAACAGCGCAAGGCCCTCGCCGGCGGCGGGGACAAGTACGTCGACCGGCACCGCGGGCGCGGCAAGCTGCTGCCCAGGGAGCGCATCGAGCTGCTGCTCGATCCCGATGCGCCCTTCCTGGAGCTGAGCCCGCTGGCCGCCTGGGGCACCGACTTTCCCGTCGGCGCCAGCATGGTCTCGGGGATCGGCGTGGTGGCGGGCGTCGAATGCATGATCACCGCCAACGATCCGACCGTACGCGGCGGCTCGAGCAATCCCTGGACGGTCAAAAAGAGCTTCCGCGCCGCCGACATCGCCTTCGAAAACCGCCTGCCCTGCATTCATCTCGTCGAGTCCGGCGGCGCGGATCTGCCCACCCAAAAGGAGATCTTCATCCCCGGTGGCCGGGCGTTCCGGGACCTGACCCGGCTGTCGGCCGCCGGCATCCCGACCATCGCGCTCGTCTTCGGCAACTCCACGGCCGGCGGCGCCTATACCCCGGGCATGTGCGACTACGTCGTCATGGTCAAGGAACGGGCCAAGGTCTTCCTCG
Source organism: uncultured Thermomonosporaceae bacterium (assembly GCA_937891035.1). GTDB lineage: Bacteria > Actinomycetota > Actinomycetes > Streptosporangiales > Streptosporangiaceae > CALAED01. The sequence goes on from CALAED010000751.1 coordinate 3,026, forward strand.
GCGGCCCGCCGCTGGTGAAGATGGCGACCGGCGAGGAGTCCGGCGACGAGGAGCTCGGCGGCGCTGAGATGCACGCCCGTACCTCCGGCCTCGCCGACCACATGGCCGCCGACGAGGCCGACGCGCTGCGCATCGGCCGTCAGATCGTGGGCCGTATCGGCGGCCATCGCAAGCTCGGTCCGCCGCCGGCGCGTGCCACGCCACCCCGCTACGAAGAGGACGAGCTCCTCGGGATCGTTCCGGAGGACCTCAAGATCCCGTTCGACCCGCGCGAGGCCATCGCCCGCATCGTGGACGGCTCGGACTTCGATGAGTTCAAGCCGCTGTACGGCACCAGCCTCGTCACCGGCTGGGCGCGCCTGCACGGCTTCCCGCTCGGGGTCTTGGCCAACGCCCGCGGCGTGCTGTTCAGCCAGGAGTCGCAGAAGGCGGCGCAGTTCATCCAGCTGGCCAACCAGCGCGACATCCCGCTGCTCTTCCTGCACAACACCACCGGCTACATGGTCGGCAAGGACTA
>CALAED010000752.1 GCA_937891035.1 uncultured Thermomonosporaceae bacterium
CACGACGCGGATCGGGGCGTCGGGCAGGTAGCGGTGGACGACCCCGCAGTCGTCGGTCGCCATGAAAGAGGGGTCGGCCAGCGCCAGCTCGTACGCCTTGCGCAACGTGCCGAGCCGGAAGGCCTGGGGCGTTTGGAAGCGGCGCAGGGCGTCGCGCCGCGGCATCGCCACGACCTGGTCGTGGGCGACCTCCACGACCGTGTCGGCGGTGGGTACGGCCACGGCGACCGCGTCGTAGGAGCGGAGCGCCTCCAGGCAGCGGGCGATGATGGCGGCGTCGACGAAGGGGCGGGCGGCGTCGTGGAAGAGGACCCGCGCGTCGTCCGGGGCGCCCGCGAGGTTGTCCATGGCGCGCAGCGTCGACTCGGTGCGGCTGTCGCCGCCGCTGATGACCGCGCGGACCTTGGCGAACGGGCGGGCGATCTCGGCGGCGGCGTCCTCGTGGCCGGGCGCCATGACGACGATGACTTCGTCGATGTCGGGTGTGGCGTCGAATGCCTCGATCGAGTAGGCCAGGATTGGGCGGCCGGCGACCTCAATGAGCTGTTTGGGGGCCGGTCCGCCGAGGCGGCGCCCGACGCCGCCCGCGAGCACGACGGCGGCGGTCATCGTGACCGGAGGGCGTCCGCTCGACGCGTTCTTGCCGCTACGCTGTGGGAACACTCGTGGTCTTGATCTTGTCCTTTGCGGTGCATTCCCGTGTCCTGACGTTCGGAGGGCGTCGATGACTTTGGCTGTTGTGCTGGCGACCGAGGCGGCCCGGGCCGGGCCCGACGCCGGGCCGACGGCCGAGCTGCCCTACGGATCCGGCGGCACCTTGCTGGGCCGGCTGCTGGATCAGTTCGCATCGCTCAACGTACACGACGGATGGATCATCGCCCGGCGCGAGTTGGCGGAGTACGTGCGTGGACATGGTTTCGACGTCATCGAAACCAAGGACGTGGCCGATGACCTGCGCGTCATCGCGGACCTCGCGGGGGCGGCCCGGCAACCGATGGTGATCGTACACGGCGACATCGTGATGAGCGACGAGGCGCTGACCCGGCTGGTCCTCGACTCGAAGGCGCCGGCCGCCGCGGTGATTTCGCGGGCGCGGGGCGCCGGGGCGCCGACCCGCCCCGTCGTACGGCTCGGCCGCACCAGGATCGTCTCGGCCGGGTCGCGCTACCACCAGGTCACCGACCCGAACGCGGTGTTCCGCGGAGTGCTGCGGGTGGCGCCGCCCGAGACCGCTGCGCTCGCGGCCGTCGCGGGCGAACTCGCCGCGATCGTGGACGGGCTGCGGCCGGTGCCACCGATCCGCACCACTGGGGAGCCGGCGGACGAGGGGTTCGAGCGGTTCGTCGATAAGGACACCGAAGGGGACCTCGACGCGGCATCGTCGGCGGCGGCGACGCCGGTCCTCACCACCACCGCGCCGCGCGGCGACGACGTTCCCGCGCTGCTGCTCACCGGCCTGGTGCGCGCCGGGGTGCGGGTGCGGGCCCGCGGGGTGCGAGTGCTCGTCTGCGAGCGCGCCCTCACCGCCGACCAGGCCGCCGCCGCCCGCGCCGCGGTCGAGTCGGTCGACGAAGATCGGGTACGGCTGGACGCGGCCGTCAAGGGCGACGACGGCTTCTTCACGACATACGCGGTCAGCTCGTACTCCTGGCGCATCGCCCGCTGGGCGGCGTACCGCAGGCTGACGCCCAACGTGGTGACGTCCATCTCGATGGGCGTGGCCGTGGTGGCCGCGGTGTGGTTCGCCGCCGGCACCCGGACCGGCATGATCGTCGGCGCCATGCTGCTGTACTTCGCCTTCGTCCTCGACTGCGTGGACGGGCAACTGGCCCGCTATACGAGACAGTTCAGCACGCTGGGCGCCTGGCTGGACGCGACGTTCGACCGGGCGAAGGAGTACGTGGCCTACGCCGGGCTCGCGGTGGGTTCGACGGCCGCCGCGGCGGCCAGCCCGGTCCACGGCGGCAACGTGTGGGGCCTCGCGGTCGCCGCGATGGCCGTCCAGACATGTCGGCACATGGTGGACTTCGCCTTCGGTGCGGCCAAGCGGCGCACCGCCGGCGCGACGCCGCTGCCCGTGCTGCCGCTTGACGCGCCCGACGACAGCGCCCTCGATCCGGCACCGGCACCGGCACCGGCACCGGCACCGGCGGCCGCGCCGGCCGCGCAGGAAGGGCGAGGACGGAGGATCGGACGGCTGGCCATCTGGCTGTCGAACCGTACGGAACGGATGACCGGGCTGCGCTGGGCCAAGAAGATCGTCATCTTGCCGATCGGGGAGCGGTTCGCCCTGATCTCGCTGTGCGCCGCGATCTTCAACGCCAAGGTGACGTTCATCGTCCTACTTGTCTGGGGGCTGCTGGCCGCCGCCTACACCTTGACCGGACGAATCTTGAGGTCCATCGCGTGACGACCATCTCCAGATCGTTCAGATCCCGTTCACCGGACGCCGCGTCGTTCCACTCCGGCCGCCTCATCGCCTACCGCGACGACGGCTGGATCTCCTACTGGCTCGGCCGGCCGGCGCACGGCATGTTGCCGCCGCTGGCGCCGGCCCTGGTCGCGGCCGGGATCACTTTCGTACTGATCGTGGCCGACATCGGGGGGCAGGGTGCTCCGGTGCTGTTCGCCCCCGTCGTCGCGCTGCTGATGACCGGGCCGACGTCGAGCCATCCGCACGACGGCCGGCTCGACTGGCTCGTGCCGCCGATCATCCGGGCGACCGAGTACGGCTACCTGGCCGCGCTTGGCTTCGCGCAGGGCGTGCCGGATCCGCTGATTTATCTGCTGATCGCCGTTCTCGCCTATCACCACTACGACATCGTCTACCGCACCCGGCAGCGGCTCTGGCCGCCGGAGTGGGTGTACCGGGCGGGTCTTGGCTGGGACGGCAGGATGCTCATCGCGGCGCTGTCCGCTTTCGCCGGCATCACGTCGTTCGCGTACGCTGCCCTCGCCGCCTATCTTGGCGTGCTATTCGGCGTCGAGAGCGTCTCCGCGTGGGCGCGCACGGAACGTGGCGACGGCGTAATGATCAACCTCGAAGATGAGGAGGAGGCGGGATCATGATCGGCATGGTGCTCGCGGCCGGCGCCGGACGCCGCCTACGGCCGTACACCGACACTCTCCCCAAGGCGCTGGTGCCGGTCGACGGCGACACGACCATCCTCGACATCGCGCTGCGCAACATGGCCGAGGTGGGGCTGACCGAGGTGGTCATCGTCGTCGGCTACCGCGCCGAGGCGGTCGAGGCGCGCAAGGCCGCGCTGGAGGCCGCGTACGGCGTTGCCCTCACCCTCGTGCCCAACGACAAGGCCGAGGAGTGGAACAACGCCTACTCCATGTGGTTGGCTCGGGAGCACTTTTCCAAGGGCGTCCTGATGGTGAACGGCGATACGGTACATCCGGTGAGCG
>CALAED010000753.1 GCA_937891035.1 uncultured Thermomonosporaceae bacterium
GATTTCACCTCGGCCTATTCAAAATGTGGTGAATCACGGAGAGTGCTCGATCTCTATTCTTGATTTCAGCAGACTCTATAGCGGCACTTAGACTCCGGAGTCGACTCGGGGCGAGATCATTTCCGTGTACGCTCGATCAACTCGGACCGAGCACTCCGCACCGCCCCCGTCTCACTCCGCATGGAGCCACAGGTAACGCGCCTGACCAGATGTACCGGCACTATCCCCGCCCACCCCGGGGTCGCATGAGCGTTACGACCTAAACCCGCTTTTTCAGACACCCCAAGAGAGGCGGTGCTGAGGAGAGCCGCGGCCACTCTCGGCCGCCGCCGCCTTGCGGCTGAGCCAGTCCATGAACCTTTCCGTGCGATCCGATGAGGTCCACACTCGAATCACGGATCTGGCAGGTCCCATGTCTTCGCCATCGAGAGCCCTGCGTTGCACCGGCCGGCCGGCCTCGCTCGGAGAGGACACTCGGCGATGAGTGTGCGGTTGGAGCGGACGTCGAGGCCCTCGCGCCGTCCTGGAGATCAATGGACCATCGAGTGGACCTTTGACTACAACATCCGCTCAGTAGACGCAATCATGACGAGCGGTAAACCAGTGTCCGACTCGCGCGTCCTCTCTTGTGTAGCGACCACACGGGGGAGTGGTCCCGCTCGCCTCTCCTCCCGCTCGGACTGGGAGGAAAAATGCATCGGTCCACGCGATGGATCGTCGCGGCCGCGTTAGGGCTCGCCACGCTCGGGGCCACCACCGCGGCGACGGCCGGGGTCTCGGCTCCGTCCGGGGCGGCTCCGCGAGCCGCGCAGGCTGCCGAAGGCGTGCAGATCGGTTCCACCACGCTGGGGACAGACCTCAAGGTCACGCTCCGGGCATACCGGCAGGAAGAGGACACCGCTCGGGTGTACGTGGCGGCGTTCCGATACGCGAACGGGGCTTGGCAGCCCGCCTGGCAGGAACGGGTCCCGGGCACCTGGTTCTGGTTTCCGCTGACCGGCACGGGAGGCGTGTGCTCCCTGGCGGTGGGCAACCAACCACAAGCCGCGCCGACGGTGGACGTGAGCCTGCTCATCACGCCGTCGATCGGCTGCTCCGACCCGCTGCACTTCACCATCGAATAACGACACCATCGATCATGGGGGATTCACTCATGCGCAAGAGAACTCGGACCATGCTGACGGCCGGCACGCTGTCGGCCGTGGCACTCACCGTGGCGGCCGGCGCCACGGCTTCCGCCAGCACCGCACAGCGCCACCGTGTCGATGCGGCATCGTGCACGATCTCTGACATGCAGGCACGGATGTATGACGCCGGACTGCTGGGATTAGGCAACCAGGGCCTCATGCTCACGCTGACCAACAACGCCACGCACACCTGTCAGGTCACCGGCTATCCGGTCCTGCGCATGGAGGACTCCGCGCATCGAGTCCTCCCCACGTCCGTGCGCCAAGGGCCGACCTTTTTCAACGAAGATCCGGGCCCGAGCGTCGTCGAGTTGTCTCCCGGCGAGCGGGCCAGCGCCGTCGTCGCGTGGGGCACGCCCCCAGGCGGCACCGACGTCCAGCCGGCATACCTGCGCGTCTCTCTGACCGACTCGGCGGGCGCTTTTCTGCGGGTTCCCTTCCAGCAGACGAACGTGACAAGCGGGCGTCTCAGCGTGACCGCGCTTGCCGCCCACACCCCGCTGTCACGCTGAACCACAGCCACCCCGGGTAACCGGGCCAGGTGGGCCGTCGGCGAGGTGCCCCTCGATGAGGGCCCCTTACCGACGGCCCCCGTGGCGCACCCGCACGGTGGCCGGGACGACCAAGCCGCGGCGCGGCCGTCACTCGTAGGTGTTGGGCGGCTTGGGGATGCGCCGTACGGAGGACGCCATGATCGGCTGAAAGACGGTGCGGGTGGTGGTCGTGGCCGGGGGCCCCCACATGCCGGTCACCTGGACCCAGGCGTCCTTCGGCGGCATGGGCGCACCGCGCACGATGACCTGCATGGCGATGGCGTCGGCGGCGCAGCAGGCGATGCGCATCCGGGTCAGGTACCAGGCGCTCCCCGGGCCGGGCATCACGAATCCGGTCAGCACGACCTGATGGCCCGGCAGCGTGGCCGGCCGGCCGATCTGCGGCGCGTAGGCCCGGCCCACGTAGTCGCTGATGCTCATCACGACCGGCGGCCCGTCGGGCAGCGGCGCGTAGCCCTCCTGGGGCGGCGGGGGCGCCGCCGGAGCGGTCCGCGTCGCGGCGCGGGAGGCGGTGAAGGAGCCCAGCGCCGGCGGGGCGACCAAGAAGATCCCCAGGATCGGCAAAAACAGCAACCACGCCGTACGGGGGGCGCGGGCGCCGTGGTGGTTCTCCTGTTCGGCGCGGCGGTCCCCGTCGTCGTGGTCAAGATCGCGGGTCTCGATCCAGAAGCCGACGACGCCGAGCAGCACGATCACCGCCGCCGCGCCGATGAGCATGATCTGGAAAGCGGGCCGTACGTAGTTGACGTAGTCGCCGCTGATCACGGTGATGTGCAGCAGCGCCACGCCGATCATAACGAGCAGCAGGTTCTGGGTGGCCTTCCTCATAACGGCACCAGTCTCATAGCAGCACCAGCCCGGTCAGGGCACTGACCCCGACGGCCAGCGCGAAGGTCAGCGGGATGAACCGGACGGCGAAGCGCGGCCCGAAGGTGGCCGACTGCAAGGCGATCAACTTCAGGTCCACCATCGGCCCCACCACCATGAACGCGAGCATCGCCGTAGACGAGAACGGGGTAAGGCTGGAGGCGACGAACGCGTCCGCCTCCGAGCACACCGACAGCAGGACCGCGAGCAGCGCCAGCACCAAGACCGAGACGATCGGGACGCCGGCGAGAGCGGCGACCCAACCGGGCGGCACCGCGACGGTCAGCGTGGCCGCCGCCGCGCCGCCCACCACGAGAAAACCTCCGGCGTGCATGAGGTCATGGCGCATGGTCTGCCGGAATGCGTCCCAGCGGCGGGCCCCCGCGACGTGCGGCCGGGCCGGCACGCGCAGCCATTCCCCGCGCCCGAACGCCGCCCACAGCCAACCGGCCAGCACCGCCACCGTCAGCGACGCCACGAACCGGGCGACCACCATCTCCGGCCGTCCTGGGAAGGCCACTCCGGTGGCGACAAGCACCACCGGGTTGATCGCCGGTGCCGATAGCAAGAACGCCAGCGCCGCCGCCGGGGTCACGCCGCGCGCCATCAGCCCACCGGCGACCGGCACCGACGCGCACTCACAGCCCGGCAACACCGCGCCGGCGGCCCCCGCCACCGGTACCGCGGCGGCCGGCCGGCGGGGCAGCGCCCGCGTCCAGAAGGCCGGCGGCACGAACGTGGTGATCGCCGCCGACAACGCGACCCCGAAGACGAGGAACGGCAGGGCCTGCACGCAGATCGCCAAAAAGACCGTGCTCCACGCCTGGAGCGGGCGGATCTGCAGGTGCGGCGCGATGTACAGGCGGCCGAGGACGAGCACCGCGACGATGGATCCGACCACCCACACCGCCCGGACGCGCGGGTTGGGCGGGCGACCGGGCGCCCAGTCGTACGGCGGAAGGACGTCTTCGTCGCCGGCGCGCGCATCGACGTTGGGACTGGCCGTCCGGATGGGGGCACGGTCGGTCATGCCGGCCATGCTCCCAAATACCCCTCCCCCACGTGCCTCGATTCCTTAGGCGCAGGGTCGCGCTGTCAGACTTGTAACACGAGCCGGCGTAGATCTTGATCTCCGCTCCGTTACCGAGCGTCCGCCCGGACCGGGCACGATCATGGCTGTGCGGGGACGATGAGCTCCGCGTGTTCGCGCACGTAATCCTCGAGGGCGGCCTGGTCGAGACCGGTGCGCGGTGACAGCACAAGGCGGTGCACCCCGGCCGCGCGGAACTCCTCCACGCCGTCGCGATCGAGCCGCCCGCGCGGGGTGACGGTGATCTCCAACGGGCCCAGGTGCGGCGGCCGGTCGACGATCTCCGCCGCCTCCCGTAGCCCGCGTACGTGCGCGGCCGCCTGTTCCGGCCGCAGCATGAAGCCGTACCAGCCGTGCGCGTGGGCGACGGCGCGGCGCAGCGCCCCGGGGCTCATACCGCCCATCACGACATGGAGATCGGACTGCGCCGGCCGGGGGTGTGCGTCGACGTGGTCGAACTCGACGAAGCGTCCGTGGTAAGCGGGCTTGTCGTCGTGCCACAGCGACCGCATCGCCGCGAGGTAGTCCCGGCTGCGCGCGGCGCGCTCTGCGTAGGGCACCCCGACCGCCGCGGCCTCCGGCCGAATGTAGCCGAGCCCAAGACCGACCATGAGCCGGCCGCCGGACAGGACGTCGAGCGAGGCCAGTTCCTTGGCCAAGATGACCGGGTTGCGCAGTGGGAGCAGGAGCACACCGGTCGCCAGCCTGACCCGGCGGGTGATCGCGGCGAGGAAGGACAACACCACGACCGGATCGGCGAGCGCCATTTTCGGGTCGAACGGGCTGTCCGGGCTGGGCGGGTCAGGGAGCACGGGGTGCTCTCCCACCCAAAACGACTCGTACCCGAGTTCTTCGGCGAGGATGGCGACACCGGCCAGCGCGTCGGACGCGAGGGTCGGCCCGGAGTTGAGGCCGAACAATGCGATTCTCGGTGACTCGCTCGCCGGTTTGATCGACATGCCGCCGCATCCTCCTCCGCACCGCCCGAGCCGCAACGCGACGACCGTACCCCGTGCTGCCCGGCCGGCCGGACGGCTCCCCCCGCGTACGGAGGCTAACTGGCCTCAGGCGGCCAATGAGCGCCAACTGTGTCGCACGTCACTTTTCATCACACGCCTCCGAGATGAGCAGGAGGTTTGCTCGGGGACGACCGGTATTCCTTGATCAGGCATAGACTGCCCGGATTGCTGCGATTTGCCTGATTCGGACGCGTCTGATTGCGTATTCGACGCGGCGACGCAGCCGCTTACGCGCCCCTAAGTCCACGCCGTGCACAGACGGCCGGCGCGCGCTCACCCGCCGAATCCACGCGGTCAGGAGACGTGGAACCGGGGACGACGGCCGGGATCAATTTCTTCCCTCGGATTAGTTCAGCTTGGGCTAATTCAACGCCGTATTTCGCCGGTAGGCGGTCACCAATGACGATTGGAGTCGTCCTGAACAGCCCGCTTGATTCCCGCGCACATTCCCGCGCGATGTCCCGTACCACCTCCCGCCCGATTTCCCGCACAGCGACGCTGCTCCTCAGCGGCAGCGCGGTCGGCTCAATGACGATCGCCGGATTCGCGCCGGCATCGAACGCGTCGGCGCCGGCCGCCGCCGCGCCGGACAAGGTCATGACGAACGCCGCCCTGCCCGCGACGGCTCGGGGCACGGCCGCCTCTCGGCAGCAACAGCGCGCCGCCGTGGCGGTGCGCTATGCCAAGGCGCAGCGCGGCGACCCGTACCGGTACGGCGGCAACGGGCCGAACGCATGGGATTGCTCCGGTCTGGTCAAGGCGTCCTGGCGGAAGGCCGGGGTCACGCTGGCGCGCGTCACGTACGCGCAGTACCGGGCGGCGAAGAAGAAGGTGTCCTGGAACAACCTGCGCTCCGGTGACCTGGTGTTCTTCTATGACAAGGGACACGTCGGGATATACGTGGGCAAGGGCTACATGGTCCACGCCCCGAGTTCGGGACGGAAAGTCCAGAAAGTCAAACTCGGGTCCCATTACCGCCGCCAGTTCTCCGGAGCGGTACGGCCGGGAGCCTGATCGCCGGCTGACGTCGTGCCGGGCGCCGAAGGACGGTGCCCGGCACGTCCCGCTCCACGGCACAACAACGCCACGCCACGTCACGCACGGCACGGCACGGCACAACATCTCCAGGACGCGCCAGGACGCGCCGCCGTGTCGCGGACGCCCGCGCAGCGGCTACCAAGAAGGGGAACGAATTATTCCGTTCTGTTAAGCTTGGTAGGTGATCGGTGACGTACTGGGCCACCGCGCCCTCAACCGGGCCCTGCTCGCGCGGCAGTTGCTGCTCGACCGGCGGCCGATGCCGGCCGCGGCCGCGATCGAGCATCTGGTCGGCATGCAGGCCCAGCACCCCACCGCGCCGTACGTCGGCCTGTGGACCAGGGTGGCCGGCTTCGAGCACACCGAGCTGGCACAGCTGCTCACCGACCGGGCGGCGGTCCGCATCGCGCTGATGCGGTCAACGATCCACCTCGTCAGCGCGCGCGACTGCCTGGCACTGCGGCCCGTCATCCAGCCCGGCCTGGACCGCGCACTGGCCGGCACGTTCGGCAAGAGCCTCGACGGCCTGGACCTTCGGGAGCTGGGCACCGCCGGCCGGGCGATCGTCGAGGCGCGGCCCCGGACGTTCAACGAGCTCGGCGAGCTGCTGACAGAACGCTGGCCGGAGCGCGAGCCGCTCGCGCTCGCCATGGCCGTCCGCACGCTGGTGCCGCTTGTCCAGCTGCCGCCACGCGGCGTTTGGGGCGCAGGCGGGCAGGCTGTGCACACCTCGATCGAGTCCTGGCTGGGCCGCCCTCTCGCCACCGACGCCAG